>CALXVB010000016.1 GCA_944391855.1 uncultured Clostridia bacterium
GGCTTGATAGCTCAGTTGGTAGAGCAAGGGACTGAAAATCCCTGTGTCAGTGGTTCGATTCCACTTCAAGCCACCAATGATGTTTCTGTTCAAACTAAATTGAACAGATTAATACAAAAATTAATCAGAAAATAAAAGGGAGAAAATCAATATTTTAGATTTTCTCCTATATTAATGACTAACATAGCATAAAAACTATGGACACTAATGTAATAATAGTATATAAAGAATTCTAAATTATATGCATAATTATCCACGGGCAGAATGAAGTTAATAAAAAACGATAGTCTTTCGACTATCGGATTATAATGATTAACGTTCTTTTCAGAACGGACACTAATGTTTTATTGATTTAATTATAAACTATTTAATGACAGAAAGTCAAGCAAAATTCAGAATTTTATTCATCTTTTAATGGTCTTAACCTATATAGCTCTACAAGTTGTGAATTAATTTTATTCCAATCATCTAATGAAATTGTAACTAAATTTCCTTTTTTTCTATAAGGATTTGTAATTCTTATTTTACTAACAACCTTTAATTGCTCAACTAAAACAGTAGAGTCGATTTCTTCTAAATCAATATGAAACCAAAAACCATCTTGTAATCTTTTAGTTGTCAGAGGAAGAATAGTACAGATAGGAGAATTTTTAGAACTTCTTAATATTAAAACAGGTCTTAATTTATTTTGTTCACTTCCAATATTTATACCAAGATTACACCAGTAGATAAAATTATTATATATTGGAAATTTAGGAAGATTACCATTATATCTTAAATTTGCCTTTTCTCTAATCCATTCGGAAAATTGAATTGCATCAACATTATGGATACTACTTAATAAATTTTCGGTTTCTACAATATTGTTGTGAATTTCATAATTCATAATCTCACCTCACTATCTAAAGTATAGTACGTTATAGGATAAAAGTAAACAAAAGTTTGCATTTTCTTGCATACTTTATTGTAGATTTGTCAATAAAGTGTGACATATGTTTGACAATCCCACATTTCATACTTTAAACACTTCACATATGATATTGAAATTGAATTAGTTTTCATATATAATATTTTACAAAGTAGTTAAACAAGTATAATTTATTAATAATAAGGAGAATAAATGATGGATAGATTAGAAAGATTTGAAAAAGCACTTACAGATATATTAACAGAATATGATAATTTAGGGAAAGAATTAGAAAAGTTGAGAAATGAAGGCAGAAATAAAACAACAAAATTTAGAGAATTATTAGGAAAGAAATTAGTATATAGTATGATAATTACTATATTTAAAAGATATGAGTTAATAGGATAAATAATTTATATGTATGAAATAAAAGAACTTATAAAACAAGCAATGAAATTGCAAGATAGTATAATATAAAAAATAACTTGTATAAATTTACAAAAACAGCATATATTATCCTTAAGAGGTGGTTATATGCTAAATTTTACAAAAATGACAGGACTTGGTAACGATTACATCTATATAAATTGTATAAACGGAGAAAAGATAAAAAACATACCAGAAATTACAAGAAAATTAAGTGATAGACATATAGGAATTGGTGCAGATGGAGTTATACTAATAGATAAACCAAGTGACTCAAATTCAGATTTTAAAATGAGAATATTTAATAGTGACGGCAGTGAAGCTGAAATGTGTGGAAATGGTATAAGGTGTGTGGCAAAATTTATTCATGATAAAGGCTTGTCACCAAAAGATAAATTAACTATTGAAACATTGGCAGGGACAAAAAAAGTGAAACTTATTGAAGATAATGGTGAGTGTAACGAAGTTATAGTAGATATGGGAGAACCTATTTTCCAAGACACAAATATACCATATAATGTATATGAAGCATTTAATAAAGATTTAGACTTAAATGTTGCAGGAGAGAAAATGAGATTTACTGTTGTATCAATGGGAAATCCACATGCTGTAACATTTGTAGAAAATGTAGATGATATAGATATAGAAAAATATGGACCAGAAATTGAGAATAATCCAATATTTCCTAATAGAACAAATGTAGAATTTGTTCAAATCATAGATAAAAATAATGTAAAAGTAAGAGTATGGGAAAGAGGTGCAGGAGAGACACGTGCTTGTGGAACAGGTGCATGTGCAGCGGCAGTAGCAAGTGGATTGAATGGATATACAGATGAGAATATTACAGTAGGATTGCCTGGAGGAAACTTAAAAATAGAATGGGGCAAGGACAATCACATATATATGCAAGGACCCGCAACTACAGTATTTGAAGGAAAAATACTTGATACAGTATAGAAGATATGAGAAGCTTTTTCATATCTTCTCTTTTTATAGAATATAAATTATATATAAAATATGAATTTGGGAGGAATATATGATTAAAATAAACGAAAACTTTTTAAGACTAAAGGATAACTATCTATTTTCAAATATAAATCAAAGAGTAAATCAATATTTAAAACAAAATCCATTAGCAGACATAATAAGATTAGGAATAGGAGATGTCACAAGACCAATACCAAAAGCCATAACAAGCGCAATAAAAAAAGCAGCCGAAGAATTAGAAGATAAAGAAACATTTAAGGGATATGGACCAGAACAAGGATATGATTTTTTAAAAGAAAAGATTATAAAAAACGAATATAGGGGACTTAATATAAAATCAGACGAGGTATTTATATCAGATGGTGCAAAATGTGATACAGGTAATATTATAGAAATATTTGATAAAGATATTAAAGTAGGAATAACAGATCCAGTGTATCCCGTATATTTAGACAGTAATATCATGTGTGGAAGAAAAGATACAGACATTATATATATAAATGCAACTGAAAAAAATGATTTTACACCTATACCAGAAGAATTAGAAGAAGTACCAGATTTAATATACATATGCTCACCAAATAACCCAACAGGAGTGGCAATGAAAAAAGAAATTTTAGAAAAATGGGTAAAATTCGCAAGAGAACAAGGTAGTATAATCCTATTTGATGATGCATATGAAGCATTTATAGAAGAAGAGGATATACCACATAGTATATACGAAATAGAAGGGGCAAAAGAAGTTGCAATAGAATTTAAAAGCTACTCAAAAACAGCAGGATTTACAGGATTAAGATGCGCATATACAATAGTTCCAAAGGAGTTAGTAGTAAAAAGACAAATTCAAGAAATTACAGATAGTTTCAGTAATAATCTTGGTAACAATTCAATAAGCATAAATAAATTATGGAACAGAAGAAGTACAACAAAATTTAATGGAGTATCATACGTGATTCAAAGAGCAGCAGAAGCGGTTTATACAGAAGAAGGAAAAAAAGGCATAAATGAAAATATAAAGTATTACAAAGAAAATACTAAAATAATATTAGAAGGGCTAAAAAAAGCAGGAATAACATGCTATGGTGGAATAAACTCACCATATATATGGATGAAAATACCAAAAGGAATTAGCTCATGGGAATATTTCGACATACTATTAAAGCAATATAACATTGTAGGAACACCGGGCGTGGGATTTGGAACAAATGGAGAAGGCTATTTTAGACTAACAGCCTTTGGAGATAGAGATAAAACAAAAGAAGCAATGGAAAGAATATCAAAAGGATAGAAAATGTCGGATATAGGGACAGGTCTTTTTCCGACATTTATGTCGCTTTTAGACCTGTCCCTATATCCGACAACTTTGTCGTTTTTAGACCTGTCCCCAAAGGCGACACTAAAGTGACAAAATTGCTTTTCTTGCTAGTTCATCGCATCTGTTATTGTATTCGTTGTCACTATGTCCTTTTACTTTTATAAAGGTTATGTCATGTATATTAGTAAGTTCTACTAATTCTTGCCACAATTCTTTATTTTTTACTTCTTTTTTATCGGCTGTTTTCCAACTGTTTTTTTGCCAATTTATAACCCAGTTTTGCAAAAAGGCGTTTACTACATAAGCACTGTCGCTATATAATTTTACTTTACATGGATATTTTAATAGTTTTAAAGCTTCTATTACTGCTGTTAGTTCCATTACATTGTTTGTAGTATCTTTTTTTCCACCAGATATTTCTTTTTTGTTTTCTTTATACATAAGAATTGCACCCCATCCACCAGGGCCAGGGTTTCCAGAACAAGCACCGTCTGTATATATTGTAACTTCTTCCATAATTACCTCCGGAAAATCATTGTAAATTTTATAATTTTATGATATTATATCAATAAATTAATTATAGCACAATAAAAATAATAGAAATATTAATAAATAGATATGATGAATATGATTAAGTGATTAAGCTATATTTAGAAGGGGGAGTTTTATGAGCAGGGTTCTTGGAATAATTGCAGAGTATAATCCGTTTCATAATGGACATTTATATCATATTGCTAAATCTAAACAAGAAACTGGTGCTCAATATGTAGTTGCTGTAATATCTGGCAATTTTGTTCAAAGAGGCAATACTTCTATAGTAAATAAATGGATTAAAACTAGAATGGCTCTTCTAAATGGTGCTGATTTGGTAATTGAACTTCCAACTGTTTATAGTATATCAAGTGCTGAAAATTTTGCTGAAGGTGCTATTAAAATATTAAATTCTTTAGGAATTGTGGATACTTTATCATTTGGTATGGAGGCAAAGGATATTGCTACATTAAATAATATAGCAAATGTGCTATATAGCGAGCCAAAGGAGTATGTTACAATTCTTTCTCATGAACTAAAAAAAGGAAATTCTTTTCCTAAGGCGAGAGAAAACGCTTTGATGATGTATTTAAATGATATAAAAAGATATGCAAATGTAATGGCAGGTTCAAATAATATTCTAGCTATTGAGTATTTGAAGGCTTTAAAAAGAACCAAGAGTACAATAAATCCAATAGGAGTTAAAAGGGAAAAAGTTCTTTATAATGATAAATATATTGTAGATGAGTTTGCTAGTGCAACAGCAATAAGAAAAATGCTTATGACAAAACAATTAGGAGATATAAGTAAGGTAATGCCTAGAAATTCATATTTACTTTTAGGTGAAGAATTAAAGAAAGGTCATTATGTTATAGATATTTCTAGATTTGAAAAAGAAATTATATATAATCTAAGAAAAATGTCTCTAGAAGATATTTCAAAACTTCCAGATGTATCGGAGGGACTTGAAAATTCAATAAAAAATGCGGCAGATTCATGTAACACTATAGAAGAGCTTATAAATATAGTTAAAACAAAGAGATTCACACAAACTAGAATACAAAGAATTCTTTTATATAGTTTGCTTGGTATAACAAAAAAGCAAATGGATATATCAAGAAAAACTATGCCATATGTAAGAGTTTTAGGCTTTAATAACAAAGGAAAAGAATTAATATCAGAGATGATGAGATTAAATCCAAAATTAAATGTTGTAACATCTGTAAAAAAATACATTGACACAGTAGCAAATAGAAATTTAAAAGAAATGATTGAAACTGATATTTTAGCAACTAATATATACACTCTAGGATATTATTCAGATTCATATTCTAATTTAGATTATACAAACAAGATTGAAATTTTATAAACTATAAACGAAGTGAGGAAAATATGATTATAGGAATAACCGGAAGCTCTGGTGCAGGAAAAAGTACAATATGTGAAGCACTAAAGAAAAACTATAAAGCAAAGATTATTAATGCAGATAAAATTGCAAAAAAGTTATCTAAAAAAGGAACTAGCTATATTATAGATATAATAAAGAAATTTGGCAAAGATATAGTTGATGAAGAAGGAGAATTAAAAAGAAAAAAACTTGCTGAAATTATTTATTCTGACCCAAAAAAAAGAGAAGAACTAAATAGTTGTACTTTTAAATATATAAAAAAAGAAATCAAAAAAGAAATTGAAAAAATAAATGGAGATACGATAGCAGTTATTGATGCCCCTTTATTATTTGAAAGTGAGCTAAATAAAATTTGTGACAAGGTAATAGGAGTTATTTCTAAAAAAGAGGTACAAATTGAAAGAATTGTTGCAAGAGATAACATAGATTATGAGCAAGCAGAAAAAAGATTAGCTGCACAACAAACAAATGAATTTTATATAAAAAACTGTGATGATATAATAGAAAATAATAATAATTTAGTAAATGTAGAAAAAGTTATACAAGATATATTAGAAAAATATGGAATTAAGACCTGTTAAGAGATAGGTCTTTTTTATGTATTAAAGCAAAATAAACTATAAACTTACTTGACTACCACAAACCCATGTTCTATAATGTACATGTAAAAGGAAGTGATTTAATATGGAAAAAAAGCAAAGACAAATTTTACATGTAGACGTTAATAATGCGTTCTTAAGTTGGACTGCATTAGATAGATTAAATCAGGGAGAGAAAATTGATATAAGAGAAATTGAGGCTGTAATAGGTGGAGACGAAAGCAAAAGATCTGGTATAGTTTTAGCTAAAAGTATGAAAGCTAAAAGAAAAGGCGTATATACGGGAGAAACTTTGTACCAGGCACGTTTAAAATGTCCTAATTTACAGGTGTTTAAAGGAGATTATAAAAGCTATAGAAAACATTCAAATGATTTATATAAAATACTATTGCAATATACAGAAAAAATAGAAAGATTTAGTATTGATGAATGCTTTTTAGATATGACAGATTATTTAGGAAATGATACTTTAATAAATAAAGCATACGAAATAAATAGAAGAGTAAAAAAAGAACTTGGATTTACTGTAAATGTTGGGGTGGCACATAATAAATTACTAGCCAAAATGGCATCAGATTTTACAAAGCCAGATAGAGTACATACTTTATTAGAAGAAGAAATTCCAAGTAAAATGTGGACACTTCCTGTATCAGAATTATTCATGTTAGGGAAAAAGACACTTCCAAAGCTATATAACATGAGAATAAAAACAATAGGAGATTTAGCAAAACAAGAAAGAATAGACATGATAAAAAAATTTGGAAAGCATGGACTTTTAATGTGGGAATATTCTAACGGAATAGATAATTCAGAAGTCAATTATTTAGAAGAAAAACCAAAAGGAATAGGGAATTCTGTAACGCTTCCACGAGATATTTGTTCAAAAGAAGAAATAGAAAAGGTATTATTAACACTTACAGAACAGGTAGCATATAGACTACGTAGATATAACATGTATGCAAACGTGGTAAATGTGCAACTACGTACTAAAGATTTTAAAGATTTTTCTCATCAAAAAAAGCTTATAAGCCCTACGTCAAACACAAAGAATATATATGACTTGGCTAAAGAATTATTAAATGAAATGTATAAAAAAGGCACATTTATACGTTTAGTAGGATTAAGAGTTGATAACTTAATAGAAAAAGATGAAATGCAATTATCACTTTTTACAAATGAAGAAGATAAAAAACAAGAAAAACTAGATAAAGTAGTAGATGAATTAAAAAATAAATATGGGTATAGTAGTATAACTAGAGCAGGCAAACTAAATTCAGAGGAAATTGTAAGATTAAAAGACGTATAAAATACTCTAAAACTATTTACAAAAAAACATTTTATGATATAATTCGATATATAGCAAAAGAGAAGACATTATAAAATAAAAATTGGAAAGGGTTGAGATGTAATGGCAGAGAACAATGAAGAAAAAAAGAAAAATGTAAAAAAGGAAGAGACAAAACAAGCAAGCGAAAAAACAGTAAAAAAGGAAGTAAAAAAAGAACCAGCAAAAAAACAAACAAAGAAAGCTGAAGAAGTTAAGAAAGAAACAGTAAAAGTAGATGAGAAAAAAAAGGACGACACTACTTTTAAAAAAGTAGTAAATCAAAATAACAAAGAAAAATCAAATCATGGATTATTAAAAGCAATATTAGTTTTAATAGGAATACTTGTTATAATATACTTCATATTTGTAATGAGAAATTATATTATACTAAATAATATATATGAAAAAGCAGAAGAGTATAAAGATTTAACAAATTATACATATCAAGTAAGAGGAGTATTAGGAGACAGCTCTTCAGTATACACTGTTACAAGAAAAGATAATGTTATAAGATTTGAAACAAAAGATGAAAATAGAGAAGATAGAGAAGTAATAATCTGGAAGGATTTTAATGAAAATGAAGGCATAGTTTCGTTTCCAAACCAAAACACAGCAATAGTAGATGAAGCACAAAATATAATGTCTTTGGTTAGTGATTTACCATTTGAATTTGCAGATGCAAATGATGGAATAATCGGAATAACGTTGTATACACTAATTTACTCAGAAGAATATAATGGAAAAGATTGTTATGTGTTATCAATTGGAACTGAATATAAAAAATGGATAGAGAAAGATACTGGGCTTGTAGTAAAAATAGAATCTGGAAATAATACTTCAACAGAGGTGTTAAGTATAGAAACTAATACAGTAAATGAAATATATAAACCAGACTTAACAGGATATACTATAAAACAATGAGAATAATAAATGTACCGTGGACAAAAGGGACTTTTCCTTTTGTCCACGCTTTTTCTTTACTATATCTAATATATATGGTATACTCTTGCAAGAAAATATAACTAAAGACATTTAAGATTAGAGTTTAAAATAAAAGAAGGAATGTTAATGGAAGAAGAAATTAAAAGAAAATCTAAAATGAATGTAAAAATATTTAAAATACTTTTATTACTAGCATGTATTACTTTAGGAATACTAGTATTCTTACTATTATTTTCTACGACAAAAATAGCCATAGAAACAGGACTTGCAATGCTATCATTAATAGCGCTTATAATAGGAATAATGTATGTTTTACCAGTACTTGGAGTTTTATTTGTAATTTTAGGAATTATGTATTTAATAAGAGCTTTGCAATATAAAGGAAAAAAGTCAGGTAAAATTTTAACGGTAACATTAATCTTTATTTTCCTTGTAATATCAATATTCTTAGCCTACTATACATTTATTCAAAATGGACTCACTGATACTTATGAAATAAAAGTAAATTCTAAAATAAGTGAAGTTGGAGATAGCACAGTTAAAAGTAATTTAATGAGTAGATTAGGAAATGAAGATATATATGTAAAGAAAATAATTTTAAAAGCATATCTTTTAAGTTTTGACGAAGACATATATTATGAAGAGAACGGAGAAGGCAAAGTAGATTATGGCAATGCTACTGATATAGAATATAGCTACCTAAGAGAAAAAGGTACAGACATATCAGAACTTACTAGAATTCCATACAAACTCATTGGAACAGCAGCAATAGTGCTAATAGTGTTACTATGTATAAATTCAATAAAGCAGTATAAATTATTTAGTAGTAATGAGCTAAATAAAAAAGATACTATTAAAATTATATCAGTAATAGGAATTTGTATATTAGGTATTATTATAATCATATTTGCAGCTAAAGATTATAAAAAACATAAGGTATATGAAGAGTATATAGAAGAAAAAGAAGAAAATACAGAAATACCAGAAAATACAGTGGAAAGTGATATACCAAAAACAAGTGATACTAAAGACTATTTCATAAGTGAAAATATTGGATTTAGAGTAGAATTAGATAATTTGTGGAGAGATAGGTATACGGTAGAAATATATACAACTTCTGACAATGGACAAAATTGGGAGAAGGTAGATAGCAATTTAGACGAAGTATATATAGGCTCTGAATTTATGTTTTTAACTAAAGATATAGGATTTGTACATGATCCATATGGTGGAGTAGATAGCTACGATACAGTGAAAATCACAATGGATGGTGGACAAACATGGGACAACCTCAATATAGATAAACCAGAAGAAATAACAGCAAATAACATATTCTTTAGAGAATTACCAACAATGGAAGGTGAAAAATTAAAAATAATAGCATACACAGTACAATCAGCAGCAGATGGTGTATATGAATATTATGAATTTGAATCAGAAGATCTTGGTGAAAGTTGGGATTTTGTAAGAGAAGTAACATATAGCGAAATTCTAAAAATGGATAGAGAAAAAGAAAATCAATAAAAACATTAAAATAGGAAATTATAAGATTATAAAATTAAAGAATACCAAAAAAATATAATATATTAATATATACTTAACCAAAACTTAAGAAAAAATAAATAGTATTTTAAAAAATAAAGTGTTATACTAATAGCAGTTTTAGCAAAGAAAGAAGAATAGGTAATATGAGTAAGAGAGTAAAAGCTTTTAAATATATTTTAATGATATTAGTAATTGCATTAATTATAGGACTAATAGTATACTTAGTTCCTGTAATGAGAAATTTAAGTACTCCAGAAGGACAATTAGAATTTAAAAACCAAGTAGAAGAAATGGGGGCTTTAGGATTTTTGGCATTATTTGGTCTACAATTTGCACAAATATTTCTAATTATACTTCCAGGAGAACCAATGGAAATCCTAGCAGGGATGTGCTATGGAGGAATAGGTGGAACTATATTTATAACTATTTCAGCATGCATAATATCTTCATTAATATTTTTTGCAGTTAGAAAATTTGGAAGAAAATTTGTATATAGCTTTTGTAGTAAAGAAAGAATAGACAAAATTGAAAATAGTAAATTATTTAAAAATCCAAAGAAAATAGAATGGATAATGCTTCTGCTATTCGTAATACCAGGTACACCAAAAGATTTATTAGTATATATAGCAGGACTTCTTCCATTAAAGCCATTGAGATTTATACTAATATCAACATTTGCAAGACTCCCATCAGTAATATCATCTACATTTGCAGGAGGAAGTATAGTAGCAGGAAATTGGACACATAGTATAGCAATTTATGCAGTAACATTTATTTTAGTAGGGCTATTTATATTTATAGTAAATAAATTTGATAAAGATAAAACAGCAGAAGAAGCAATGAAAATAATGAAGTGAACTTTGGGGACGTTCTTTAAAGTTGTTAATTTTAATTAAATATAATAAATTCATAAACTTAAAAATAATAATGTATAAGAAGATAAATTTAGGTAATAATGTAAATATATTAAATAGAAAGAAGGAGAGAAAATATGATTACAGAAGACCTAAATTTATTTTTGTCTAATTTAAACGTGTTTTATAGAAAATTACAAAATTATCATTGGAATATAAAAGGAGAAGATTTTTTTACAGTACATGCAAAATTAGAAGAACTATATGATGATATTAATGAGAAAATAGACGAAATTGCAGAACATATATTAATAATAGATGGACAGCCTCTGGGAACAATGAAAGACTATTTAGGAATAGCGCAAATACAAGAAGCAAACAATGAAAAAATTTGCTCAAACAAAATATTTGAAGCAATTTTAAAAGACTATAACATTTTAATAGAAAATGCTATTAAAGTAAAAGAAGATGCTGACAATGATAAAAAGTACGATACGTCAGCTTTAATGGATGAATATTTACAAGATTTTAAGAAAAAAGTATGGATGATTAGACAAATGTTAATGAAATAGAAAAAGTAAACCGTGGCTAAAAGGGATTACTTCCTTTTATCTACGGTTCTTTATATTAATAATTTTCACAATTAAAAAATCAAAACATAATGCAATTTTATATGGAATATGCTAGAATATAGTATAAAGTTAATACATAAATTTACAATTTAAAAATAATAAATATATAAGTTAATAAAAGGGAGAGAAAATCGTGGAAGAATTAATTAGACAATACCTTGATGGTGATGATGAAGCATTTACAAAAATAATTCAGCTTATACAAGTGGATTTATTTAGAATAGCACGAGCGAGGTTAGATAATATAGAAGATATTAATGATGCCATACAAGAGACAATGATTTTGAGCTATAAAAATTTAAAGAAATTAGAAGAAATTAAATACTTTAAAACATGGATTATAAAAATACTAATTAATGAGTGCAATAAAATATATCAGCAAAAGAAAAAGAAGATGAACATATTTCAAAAATTGACTAAAAATAAAGAATTTAACTTGGAAGCTTGTACAGATATTATACTAGAAGCAGAAAGAAAAATGGATTTAGAAAATATTTTAAGAGAGTTAAGCTATGAGGAGAAAATTGCTATTGTATTATTTTATGGTTGCGATTATTCATTAATAGAAATTGCAAACATATTAGGTGTTAGCTCAAATACAATTAAAAGCAGGATAACGAGAGCAAAACAGAAAATAAAAACAATGTATAAGGGAGGTGCAAAAAGTGAAACAATATAAAAATGACCATGCAGACGATATAGATAAATTATTGTATAAATATTTTGAAGAGAACAAAGAGATTCCAGCAGAAACAGTTAAAATAATTAATAGTGCACCCCATAAAAGGAAAAAAATTAAATATAATTTATTTAAAGTAGCTATATTTATATTAACAATATCAATTATAACAACAGGTACAGTTTTTTCTAAAGAGATAACAAACTTTTTTAAGGAATTATTTGGATTAAATAATATAGGAATTGATAATACTAGTATAGTGAATGCTATTGAAGAGAAAGATTATATACAGAATTGTAATATGGATTATTATAAAATAAATGAGAAGTATAGTGTAAAAATAGACTACTTAATGTTGGATGATATTAATTTATATACTGTATTTAATTTGCAATCAAATGAAGAAATTGCTAATGATTATAGAATTTCTATACCTGACTTAGAAATTATTGCTGATGACGAAACAATATATAATGCTTCTACTGGTGAGAATTACTCAATATATATTTCTAGTGGGTGGAATAAAGTAAAACAGGAAGACATAAGGCAAAAAAGAGAATTATTATTTTTGATTTCTGATGGACTACCTAGAATAAGAAAATTAGAATATAAATTCTCTAAAATTATTTTATATAAAAATAATTCTCCAGCTGAAAAACAAATTGAAATAAATTGTGAAAATGAAATAATATTAAAAGTAGACATAGAAGAAAAATTTATAAATAGAGATATATTAGAATTTGACACAGAAAAATTAGATAATAAATATAAAATTGATAAATTAATGTCAAACAGTACGGGAACATACTTGATTTTTGAAACTACAAAACCAGAGATAAATATAGAGCTAATATACAATAATAAAGTTTATGTAGGAAATAAAATAATATTAGCCATAGAAGGAGATAAGTATATATTTATCATACAATATAATATCGTGAAGGAAGAAATATTAAATGAAAAACAAATGATTTTGAAAGATTCATTAGAGAATTATATACATGTATACAAATAAAAACTAGGAGATTTCCTAGTTTTTATTATATAGAATTCTTTACCAGCTATACATTTTTAAATCTAATTTAACAGTCACAGATGAATCAGAACAAGTTGCTCTAATAACAGCACTACTTCCGTTACCTATTGGAATATGGTCTGCTTTTCTCATTTTACCATCTGTATATATTCTATATTGCTTGGTAGTATTGGTACTGACTATATATATGCTGATAATTAATTCGTGAGATTTTCCGTCAGAAGTGGTTGCAGTAGATTCAAAAGCCATATAATTTCCATCATAATAATTACTAGTACCATTATATGTACCTCTAAAAGATACTGAACTAGGGTCATAATATGCAAAATGTGAAATATCATTTGCACGTACATGTATTGGAAAGCTGCATAAAATTAATGTAATAAATAAAATAAATAAGTTTCTTTTTAATTTCATAAAAACCTCCTTCTAAATTTTTATAAAATAATTATATCAAAGTATTAAGTAAAGTTATAAAAAGACACAAAAAGACACAAAAAAATTGCACCTTTTTTAACAAAAAATAATATCTAATAAGTAAAATGACAAAAAGAAAATCTATATGATAAATATCGTAATCGCAGATAGAAATAATGCAGTTAAATTAAAATGTAAAAGTTTGGAATATTGTTAATAATGAAGAAGAAATAATATGAAAATATAGATATTATTGTTTACAATTTTGAGAATAATAAAAAATGAAATCATTGAAAATTAAAAAAATGACAATTCTTTAATAAGCTTTTTGACTCTTAATATTAATAAGGATATTATTATAAAAATAAATAAGCAAATAAAGGAGAAAAAAATTATGAAAGAAAGTGAAAGAACAAAGATTATAGATGAACTTGCATATCTAGAATATGACTTTACTCTTAAAGGTACACAATATTTACTGGCAACAATAGAGTACATTATAAATAATAATTACAATGAAATATATAATTTAGAAAAAGACATATATTCAAAAATATCATCTATTTATAATACAAGTGTACATAATATAAAAATTAATATTAATAGAGCTAACAATAATATGTATTTTAAATGCGAAATAGAAAAATTAAAAAAATATTTTAGATTTGTTACAGATGAAAAACCAAAGACGAAACTAATTATAAATACAGTGATTGCTAATATCAATTTAGACAAAACAAAAAATGTTTATATAAAGAAAGGAGGATAGTAAATTATATAATATTAATATAGGGAGGAAATTTATGAAAATTAAAAAAAATAAAATTACTTTTTTTACAAGTATATGTCTTATATTTTTATTACTAAATTTTTTATTAAATATCAATGTATATGCAACAACTGAAAATGAAATTTTTCAATCAAACAGTTCTGATTTAACAATATATGAGCCTGAAAAAATACAAACAAGAGCTACACAAATGTCTAATATAGCAGGAAAAGAATATTTTATAAAGAATAGGTATACTGGGCAATATTTAGATGTGGCAGGAGGAGTAGCTGCTGACAGAACAAACGTACAACAATATAAATATAACGGAACAGATTCGCAAAGATGGTATATAAAAGATAATGGGGATTCTACTATTTCTATATATACAAGATTAGGAAATAATGGAACTTATCAATACGCATTAGATATTAATGATGGGTCACCAGATAATTATGCTAATGTACAAATTTATAAAATTAATGGAACAGATGCACAAAAATTTAAACTAGGTATTAATTCTTATCAAACATTTGGATTCTTGACTAAGGTATCAAATTATTCGAAAGCAGTTGTTTTAAACGGACCAACTTGTGACCAAGGTAGAAATGTAGACCAGTATACATACCAAGGACATATAAATGAACATTGGATACTAGAACCCGTTAATCCTAATGTGAATTTGGGAGTAGAATATGCGCAGAAAAATTACAATAAATATGTTGAAGCATATCCAGATTGTAGAGACATAGGTGGAGATTGTGCAAATTTTGTATCTCAATGTATGTTAGCAGGAGGTGGAGTACACTACCAAAATGACTGGTATACTTATAGAAAAAACAATAATTATTATAAACCTTCAAATATAGATCAACTAAATAACACATGGGAATTAGCTGACCCAAGCCCTTGGATTAGTGCTAAATATTTTGGAAAGTATTGGAAAGACCATGTGACATATCATTATTATAAAACTGATAAAATACTAGAAAACCCATCTTTGGCTTGGAATTTGAACATTACAAAAGGTGACGTGGTACAAGTTGCTGATAGTTTTCTAGGATTTTTAGGAGATGCTGAACACACAATGTATATTACTGACTATCAAAATAACACCTATATATTAACCTATCACTCTAATGAAACACAAGCCAAAAGTTTATTGGATATATGCAGGGCATATCCTAATCAATATTTGATTTTTTATGAAATGATATAAGGGGGAAAAATTATGAAGAATAAAACTTTAAAAATTTTATTAATAATAGCATGTATATTATTGATAGTTATTCCTATCACAGTATATGCTGTTCCGAATATTATTGAATATATTACAGTAGTAAGTGACAATGGAAATGTAAAACAAGAGTTATTAGAAGAAAAAGAGCAATATACAAACATGATACAAAATCAACCTAACAATTATATGATTGATGAAGATAAAGAATTAACAAATAAACTTGAACAAAACGATGAAGCAAATAAAGCTAAAGAAGAAATCATTGCAAGTGTTTTAAATAAATTTTATCCGGAAAAATATGCTGAATTAAGAGAAAAAATTGAAGAAAAAGACATTGACAGCAGTAACCATGACGTTTCACCTAAAAGTCCAGAAATGGAATTCTATAATCTAGTGTTAGACGTTATAGAAAAAGAAAATTTAACAGAAGAGGAAAAGAGTGTCTTAAAAGAATTTATGATTAACCAATACAGTAATGCAAAAGGAAATGACCAAGTGCAATCAAGAATAGAAGATATTTGCATGTAAACTATGATATTAGGCGAAAGTGAAAATGTTTATAGAATAGATAACCAAACTGTGGAAAAAGGAAGTAGTATCCTGTATCCACAGTTTATTTTTCGTAATAAATTATTGACAACTGTTATATACTGTTATATACTAAACATAACAGCTAAGAACTAAAAAGATAGGAGGAGTAATTGTAATGAATATCATTATAAGCAATAGTAGTTCAGTTCCAATATATGAACAAATAAAGCAGGCAATAAAAACGGCTATTCTATCTTATGAATTAAAAGAAGACGAAAATTTACCATCTGTCAGAAATCTTGCAAATGATTTGCGAATAAGTTTTTTAACAGTAAAAAAAGCCTATGATGAGTTAGAAGAAGAAGGATATATAAAGACTATTCAAGGAAAGGGAAGTTTTGTTGCACCTAAAAATATAGAACTTATGAAAGAGGAAAGGAGACGAGAAATAGAAAAACATGTAGAAGAGATTATAAAGATAGCTAAAATATATAACATAAATAAAAGCGAAATTGACGATATATTTAACTACATAGCTTCAGAGGAAGACATTGATATTAATTAATAAATTACAGGAGGTTTAATTATGGAGAACAATATTGAGATAAAAAACGTCTCAAAAAAATATGATAAATTTGAGTTAAAAAATATAAGCTTCAACGTGCCAAAAGGGGTAATAGTTGGACTAATTGGAGAAAATGGTGCAGGTAAAACTACTACAATTAAGTCAATTTTAAATATTATAAACTTTAAAGGAGATATTAAAATATTTGGGAAAGATAATAAAAAATATGAAAAAATAATAAAGCAAGATATTGGTGTGGTACTAGATGACAGTTTTTTATCGGATTACTTAGATGCAAAAGGAATTGGCAAAGTAATGCAAAGCTTTTATAAAAATTGGAACGAAAAAAAGTATTTAGAATATTTGCAAAAATTTAATTTACCAAGTAATAAAATGGTTAAAGATTTTTCTAGCGGAATGAAGATGAAACTAAAAATAGCAGCAGCTATATCACATTCGCCTAAATTACTTATACTAGACGAACCAACTAGCGGATTAGATCCAGTAGTTAGAAATGAAATATTAGATATATTTAGAGAATATATGCTAGAAGATGAGGAAAGGTCAATTTTAATGTCGACCCATATTACTACAGACTTAGAGCATATTTCGGATTATATAGTATTTATAAATAAGGGAAACATAGTATTTGATATGCCAACAATGGATTTACTGGACAATTATGGAATAGCAAAATGTGATGAGAAAAATTTTGAAAAGATTAATAAAGATGATTATATAAAATATAGAAAAGAAAAATATCAATATGAACTATTAATAAATAATAGAGGAAAATTTAAATCTAAATACGGGAATGTAAATATAGATAAAGCTAGTATAGAAGATATAATGCTTTTAAATATCAAAGGAGAAAAATAAGATATAAAGTAAAATTGATTAATGAAAGGATGGAATTTATGAATAATATAAAAGCTTTAATAAAAAAAGACTTATTAAATTTAGCGAGCTATAAAGTCTCGATTATAATTTTGTTTGTTGGAGTATGCTTATGTACTTTAAATACTAATGTGGCAAATTTAGCACCAATAGTAATAATAACTATGGTAGGAATGATTAGTTTATCCACTTTTAGCTATGATGAGATATCAAAAGCAGAGAAATATTTGCTTGCAATGCCAAATACAAAGGAAGATATGATAAAAGCAAAATACATATTAGTAATTGGACTAACAGTATTAGGAGGAGTAGTTGCATATTTCCTTACAATATTATTAAGCTATGTAATGAATAAAGTAAATCAAAATGCAGCTATTACAATAGATTATATGTCACTTCTATACACAACAATAGCAGGAATTTTCGGAATTGGACTAGTAGAATCTATACAAATACCAAGTATATATAAATGGGGCGCAGAAAAAGGTAGAGTTCAAATGTTTATACTAGTATTTATAATATTTTTAATAATTGGTGTGGCAGCATATTTTATAACAAAGTTTGGACTTGATATTGATATAACTTCAGCAATAGACAAAATTAAAGATTATGCAGTATACATATTACTTGTTATTACCGCAATCCTTTATTATATCTCATATAAAGTTGCATACAAAATATACAAAAAGAAAGAATATTAAGAATATTTTAATATGAAATAAAAAGATTATTAATAAATCACTGATATATTAAACTTACAAAAATGTAATGAAAAATACACAAAAATCGATATAAGAAAAAAATTCTTTTATCTATAATAAAAATGGGTGGTAATATGGTAGAAATTGAGAAAAAAAGTAAGTTTAGTAGATTTATTAAAATATTTGTAATATTTATGTTGGGAAGCATATTAGGCTATATAGTAGAAATGATAGTAGGACTGGTGCAAAATGGGCACTTTGTATCAAGACAGGGATTAATATATGGACCATTTACACCAGTATATGGAATAGGAATACTTGTATATTATTTCTTTTTTAGCATTATTAATACAAAAAACAAAGGATATATATTCATATTCTCTATGATATTAGGAGGAATAACAGAATATTTATGCTCATATATTCAAGAAAGAGTATTTGGAACCGTATCATGGGACTACTCAAACTGGATATTTAACATAAATGGTAGAACAACTCTAATTCATTGTACTTATTGGGGTTTTGCCGGGCTACTATATACATCATATATAAAGCCATTAATTCCTAAAATAGAAGAATTTGTCAAAAATCATAAAGTTAAAGTAATGGCAAGCATGGTAGCGGTATTTATGGTATTTAATATAACAATTTCGTCAATGGCAGCAATAAGACAAAATGAAAGAATAAATAACATACCTGCAAGTGGAAATGTAGATATATTTTTAGACAATATGTATCCAGATGAGTATATGGATGAAGTATTTGAAAACAAAAAACATGTTTGAACTTTAGGTGAACTTTAGGGACGTTCCTTAAAGTTCATTTTTTATTAAATGGTTTCTAAAAAATAGTTGATATTTTTTAGAAATTAGCATATAATATAAATAATGAAAGTATGAAAAGTAAGGAATAGAGGTGAGGAGAATGGAACTAGCTAAAGTTACAACAAAAGGACAAATAACAATACCAAAAGCAATTAGAGAAAAGTTAGAATTAAAAGAAGGAAGTAAAATCATATTTTTGCAAAGAGGAGAGGATATTGTAATAAAAAATTCTGCTATGTTAGCTTTAGAAAGAATGCAAAATGAATTTGAAGGAGAAGCAGAAAGATTAGGATTAAAAAATGAAGATGACGTGGTAAAATTTATAAAAGATTTTAGAAAGGAAAGGAAAAAGAACTGATATGAGAGTAATGCTTGATACAAATATTCTTATATCATCATTTATATTTAAAAGTAGAAAAATAAATGAACTAATAAATGAACTTTCTAAAAATCATGAAATTGTAATATGCTCTTATGTTATCGATGAATTAAAAGAATTAATAAGTTCTAAATTTATAAAGAAAGAAGAGTGTTTAGATAACTTTTTAAAAGAGTTTCCATATGATTTAGTATATTCACCAACAAATGTAGATAGAAAAGTATTCAAAATAAGAGATGATGATGATTATATAATTCTATATACAGCTATAATTGAAAACGTAGATATTCTTATAACTGGAGATAAAGATTTTTTTGATATCAAAATTGATAGACCTGAAATTATGACAGTAAATGATTTTTTAAAACGATACAAAAAATAGAGAAAAACCATATTAAAACATGAAGTTTTGATATGGTTCTTAAAATTTTGTGGAATACATTACAATGAACTTTAAAGAATGTCTCTAAAGTTCAAAAAAATTTTAAAAAAATAAAGGAATATGGAAAATTTTGACTAAAAATATAATTAGAGCGATTTTAAATAAAATAAGGCAAATAAAATAAACAAAAGAAGATTGAAAAAAGAAAAATGGAGGTTACAAAATGATAGAAATAAAAAATGTTTCAAAATCATATGTTAAGAATAAAAAATCGGTAGATTCTTTAAATTTAGAAATAAAAAATGGAGAGATATTTGGTTTTTTAGGGCCAAATGGTGCAGGTAAAACTACAACAATTAGAATGATTACAGGTATACTAGAGCCAGATGAGGGATACATTTTAGTGGACGGACATAGCATAAAAGAGGATCCTTTAGAGGCAAAAAAGAATTTTGGGTTTGTTCCAGATAACCCTGACATGTTTTTAAAACTAAAAGGAATAGAGTATTTGAACTTTTTAGCAGAAGTGTATAAAGTACCTGATGAAGAAAGACAAAACAGAATAGAAGAATTAACTAAAAAATTTGAAATATATGATAATTTAAATAGTTACATAGAAAGTTATTCTCATGGTATGAGGCAAAAAATAGTTATATGTGGTGCACTGTTATCAAATCCTAAAAACTGGATATTGGACGAACCAATGACAGGATTAGACCCAAAGGCTTCATTTGATTTGAAAGAAATGATGAGGGAACATACTAAAAAGGGAAATACAGTATTTTTCTCTACTCATGTGTTAGACGTTGCAGAAAAATTATGTGATAGAGTAGGAATTATAAATAAAGGAAAGCTAGTATTTGTTGGAACACTAGAAGAAATGAAAGAAAAATTTAAAGAACAAGGTTCTTTAGAAGAGTTATTTTTGGAAATTACAGAAGAATAGTTATAAATTAAGGAGAAAAAATCATGACTTTTTTATTAACAAAAATATTTTTAAAAAGTTCTATACAAAAAATAACTGAACAAAATGGAATAAGTGATGTACGTAAAAAAAGTAAAGCACAAATAACTTTATATGTATTACTTTTTGCATATTTAATTGGAATTATGTGGTTTTTAAGCACAAAAATGATTAATGTGCTTAAAGAAATAAATGCAGAAGCAGTGTTTATAGATTTAGTATTTATGATGGTATTTTTCCTAAACATATTGCAGACAGTATTTTCAAGCATAAATTTACTATATTTCTCAAAAGATACCGACTCTATATTAACACTTCCTCTAAAGCCTTATCAGATAATTCTTGCTAGAACTAATGTAATGATAATACTAGAATTTGCAGTAAATATGCTAATAGGATTAGTCCCACTTATTATTTATGGAGTAAAATTAAATTGTGGTGCACTTTATTATGTTTCTGTAATAATAGGGTTACTACTTTTGCCAATTCTTCCTATAATAATAATTTCGCTCATTTCTATAGTAATAATGAGTTTTTCGAAAATTACTAAAAACAAAAATAAATTTCAGTTATTTACAACACTACTTATGTTAGTATTAGTAATTGCTTTTTCAGTAGCAACAACTAAAATAGATAGTGAAACAATGACAAATGAACAAATGGCACAGACACTTACTAGCGCTGGCGGTTTTACAGAGATGCTAAAGACATATTTCCCAACTTTTGGATTTTTAGTAAATTCTGTTCATAGTAATAATATTTTAACAATTATATTCGAAACAATAAAAACAATTGCGATAACATTCTTAGGAATCGCAATATATTTACTATGTGCTCAAAAGTTATATTTCAAAGGCTTAATAGGAAGTTTATATAGTGGAGAAAAAGCAAAAAAAGGAAAAGTAAAAATAAAAGCAAAATCAAGAAGATTAGGTACTACATATGTTTTAAAAGAGTTTAAAACATTAATAAGAAATCCAGTTTATTTGGTACAGTGTCTATTACCAGCATTAATATTTCCAGTACTTATTGTAGCATTAATATTTATAATGTCGGACGAAGAATTGAAAGAAATAACGAATTCACTGGTGCTAATGCTTAATTTTAATAAACCATTAATCTTGATGGGATTAGTAGCGATAATGCAATTTTTTGCAATGTTTATATATGTGTCAATTACAGCGATATCAAGAGAAGGAAAAAATGCTACATTTATGAAATATATACCAGTACCTTTATATAAACAGTATATGTATAAGATAATTCCAAATATATTAATGAATATATTTTCTACATTAATAGTATTAGGTGTTGCGAGATATTTATTACCTATACAAATAACAGATTTGATAATTGTATTTGCTGTATCTATATTAATGAATATATCATTAAGTATGCTATGCTTAATAATGGATTTAAAAAGACCAAAGCTACAATGGAATACAGAGTATGCAGTTGTAAAACAAAACATGAATTTAGTATTTCCAATGATATTTGGAACAATAAATATTGGAATAGTAATATTTGTAAACACCACTTTAAAAATGTATTCAGCATATATTCAATTAGCGATTATAGCAATGATATATATTTTAGTAAATATTTGCGTATATATTTATTTATACAAAAAACAATATGAATTAGCTAAAAAAATAATGTAGAAATTATAATAATATGATATAATACACAAAAAAATAAAAAAGGAGAAGTTTATGGAAGAACAAGTAAAAAATAGATATGTAATAGGAACAATAGGTGCCTTAATAGGTGGGCTTATAGGAAGTGTGCCTTGGATACTTTCGTATGTTTTCGCAAATATGATTTATGCAATATTATCAGTAGTAATTGTTGTATGTGCATTTTATGGATATAAACTAACAAAAGCAAAAATGGATAAAAAACTACCAATTATTTTATCAGTAGTTTCTTTTATAGCTATAACTATTACAATGTTAGTAGCTATACCATTAATATATATGTCAAAAGAAGGAGTAACTATTTCTTTCGAAACATTCCAAAGAATTTATCAAATAGAAGAAGTTACTTCAGTAATACTTACAGACTATGTAATATCTTTAATATTTTGCGTATTAGTAATAGGATGTATAGTATATAACTTAAACAAGCAAATAAGACATGGTGTACAAGATAAAAATATAAGAATAATTACTCAAAGTGTGGAAAATGAAATGTTTTCTAAAGAGGATATAGAAAGAGCAAGAGAAGTATTTGAAAGAAATGATGCTTTAAGTAAAAAACATACTATTACAAAGGAATTAATAGTAGAAGATTTACAAAGAGAGTTTGGACAAGAAAAAGGCAGTAAAATATTTGAGTACTTAAAAATAGAGGGAGTTATAAAGAAAAAATCCAATAAATACTATTTTTCAGAAAAAGCACAAAACAGCCCATACTATAGGTACGAATTTACAAATATAAAAATATTTATAATAGTTGTAATAATAGCAGTTGCTATAGCAGCACTTATGTATCTTACAAAAACATATCCTGGAAGACAAGATGAGACCACTATAAATGACATAGCGCAAGGAGAAGTAATATCATCATATACGATAGAAAATACAGATATAACATTAGAATTTGATGAAAATATGATAAATCTTTCAGATGAGCAAATAGCATACTATTTTGGAGAAGGTTATTCAGAAGTATATGAAAGCATAATAACAGGTAGTGATTTTGAAAAAATGATAATGATAATACAAAACAATAAATCTGGGTTTGATGAAGATTATAGTGCAAGACAATTCTTAGAAGATATAGCAGCAGAATATGAAGAAGAGACAGAAGTGATAGAAAAAGAAATTTCAGGAAAAACTTTTTATGTATTAGAAAGAGAATATGAAGCAAATGAAGGAAAAGTATACTTAGAACAAGATTATATATACGATTCTGGGGATAGTTTTGTTTGTATAATATTTGATAATATAAAGGAAAATGCAATGAATCCAGAAGAAATAATTAAATAGAAAATATGAAGGGAAAATTAGTTTTATGATAAAAGTAGACAAAGTAAAGAAGAAATTCGTAAAATATAAAAGTAAAACTGAAAAAGAAGAATTTTTAGCAAATAATAATATAAGCTTTGAAGCAAACGACGGAGAAATAGTGGGAATTTTAGGACCAAATGGTGCTGGAAAAACAACATTACTAAGAATAACTGCAGGAATATTAGAACCAACAGAAGGCACAGTTACATTTGATGGACTAAATTATAAAAATAATGAAATAGAAATAAAACAAAATATAGCATATTTATCAGGCAATACAAAGTTATATGATACATTATCTGTTTATGAACTTTTAAAAATGTGTAGCGACATATATGGTGTGGAAAATGAAGAAGCAGAAAAACGAATAAAAGAATTAGCTAAAATATTAAATATGGAAGGATTTTTATATGGTAAAATTGCAAATTTATCAACAGGTCAAACGCAAAGAGTAAATATAGCAAGGTGTTTGGTACACAATCCTAAATACTATATTTTAGATGAGGCAACAACAGGTCTAGATATTATCTCAAGCCAAATAATTCTTGATTTCATTAAAGGGGAAAAGAAAAAAGGAAAAACAATTCTATACTCAACACATTATATGGAAGAAGCAGAAAATATTTGTGATAAAGTAATAATGATAAATAAAGGAGTAGTTATAAAAACAGGAACACCTGACGAAATAAAAGGAGATACAAATACTACTAACTTAAGAGATAGCTTTTTTGCACTAATAGGAGGTGTTTCAAATGAAGAATAACATGCTAAATATCCTAAAAAAAGAATTAAGAGAATTATTTAGAGATAAGAAATCATTAGCTATGATGCTAATAATACCAATATTTATACCATTAATCATGATAGGTATGTCAGCTTTATTTGAAATGCAAGTAAATAAAGACGTAGAAGAGTTTAATAAAATAGGGTTTGCATATACATTAAATGAGGCAGAAACAAGTTTAGCAGAGCAAATGAATATAGAAATAGTTACAGGAACAGAAGAAGAATTAAAGCAAAAATATGATGCAGGTGAAATAAATTTATATGTAACAAAAAATGATAATAATTATATAATAAATACTGACGGTTCAGATAATAGCTCGTTTGCAAGTGGTTTAATGGAAGAATACTTTAATGCATATAAACAAATTTTACAAAGAGAATATTTACAAGAAAATGGAATAGAAACAGAAGAAGTATTAGATATTATTACTGTTAGTGAAAATGTACTTGAACAAGATAATTATTTTGGAAATTATATTAAAAATTATGCATTTTTATTCATAATAATGGCAATTACAGTATCTGCAACATATCCAGCAACAGATACGACAGCAGGAGAAAAAGAAAGAGGTACTTTAGAAACATTACTAACATTTCCAATTAAAAGCAAAGATATAATAATAGGGAAATTTTTGGCAGTATCACTTTCTTCCATAGTAACAGGATTAATAAGCTTTGTTCTAGCAATAGTAGCATTATTTATATCAAAAGATATGTTCTCAATTTATGAAGGTGTAGATATAATGTATAGTGCATCTAGCATAGCTTTTGGAATAATAGTAATTATTATGTACTCAATTTTTGTTAGTGGACTTTGCATCTCTATTGCAAGTACTTCAAAAACATTTAAAGAAGCTCAAAGTGCATTAACACCATTAACATTTATATCATTTTTCCCAAGCTTTGTAGTATTTATGGTAGGACTAGAAACAACCCCAGTGTTATCAATAGTACCATTCCTAAATTATACAATGATATTTACAGATATAGCGGCAGGAAATATAAATTTATTAAATATTGCACTTATGGCAATTTCAACTATTATATATATAGCAGTTATATTTACATATATTATAAAACAATATAAATCGGAAAAAGTACTATTTTCAAGGTAAAAACGAATATGAACATTCTGTGAAAAATATAGTAAGGTACTTGACTAATAATATTAACAATGTTATATTAGTTAAGCACCTTACTAATTTTAATGATTAGTATAAATAAATATAATAGAAAAAAATGAAGGGATGAGGTTATGGAAATTTATGTTGCAAACGAACTTAAAAAGCTAGATGTAGATATAAACAGAAAGCTTTTTTCTATTGCAAAAGAAAGAAAAATACCATTTTATCCAAGTCCATTGCAAGCTAAAGTGACCAAATACTTAATTGAAAATAAAGAAGGAGAGGTATACCAAAAAGAATTAGAAGAAGTATTTGAAGTGAGTAAAGCAACTATATCAGGAGTATTGCTTACAATGGAGAAAAATAAAATTATAAAAAGAATACCATCTGAAAGTGATGCAAGGCAAAAGAAAATAGTTTTGACTAAAAAAAGTAAGGAAATATACAAAGAAGTAAAAGAAACATTTAGAAAATTAAATGAAGAACTAATTAAAAACATATCAGAAGAAGAATTGCAAAATTTTATAAAAACTATGGAAAAAATGCGAAATAACATAAAATGTAATGAAGGAGGAATAAAAACTGTATGATAAGAAAATTAAGTAAATCAATTAGAGAATACAAAAAAGAGAGTATACTAACACCAATTTGTATAGCAATAGAAGTTGTTTTAGAAATAATAATACCACTTCTTATGGCACAATTAATTGATGATGGTGTATATGGTGGAGAAATGAATTTAGTATATAAAATAGGTTTAGAGCTAATTTTATGTGCTGTTCTATCATTGATTTTTGGAATGTTGTCAGGTATGTTTGCTGCAAAAGCATCATCAGGGTTTGCAAAGAATTTAAGAAAGGATTTATACTATAAAGTACAAAACTTTTCTTTTGCTAACATAGACAAATTTTCTACAAGTAGTTTAGTAACAAGACTTACAACAGATGTAACAAACGTTCAAAATGCATTCCAGATGATTATAAGAATTGCAATAAGAACACCACTTATGCTTATAACTTCACTATTCTTTGCTATATCAATAAGTGCTAAATTATCTTTAGTATTTTTAGTAATAATACCAATTTTAGCAATAGGATTATTTTTCATAATAACAAGAGTACACCCTATTATGAAAAGAGTATTTAGAACATATGATGACTTAAATAACGTAGTAGAAGAAAACGTTGCAGGTATTAGAGTTGTTAAATCTTTTGTAATAGAAGAGAAAGAAAAGAAAAAATTTGGAAAAGTATCAAAAAGTATATTTGATGATTTTAGTAAAGCAGAAAAAATTATGGTATTTACTAGCCCACTAATGCAATTTGCAATTTACTCTTGTATTTTAGGAATTTCATGGTTTGGGGCTAAAATAATAATTCAAACAGGAATGACTGAACTTACAACAGGTGAACTTATGACAATGTTTACATATTCAATACAAATATTATCAAGCTTAATGATGCTTTCTATGGTTATGGTTATGATAGCAATTTCTAAATCATCGGCAGAAAGAATTGTAGAAGTATTAAATACAGAATCAGATATACATGACCCTAAAAAACCTATAATGGAAGTAAAAGACGGAAGTATAGAATACAAAAATGTAAGCTTTAGCTATGTAAAAGATAAGAAAAAAGAATGTTTAAAAGATATTAACTTAGAAATAAAGTCCGGAGAAACCGTTGGAATAATTGGTGGAACTGGTAGTGGAAAATCTAGTTTAGTAAACTTAATTCCAAGACTATATGACGTAACAGAAGGAGAACTTCTAGTAGGAGGACAAAATGTAAAGAAATATAATATAGAGTCATTAAGAAATCAAGTTGCCTGCGTTTTACAAAAAAACGTACTATTTTCTGGAACAATTACAGAAAATATCAAATGGGGTGACGAAAATGCTACAGATGAAGACGTCAAAAGAGTTTGTAAATTAGCACAAGTAGATGAATTTATCTCTCAATTCCCAGATGGATATAACACATATATTGAAGAAGGTGGTACAAACGTATCTGGAGGACAAAAACAAAGATTATGTATTGCAAGAGCACTTTTAAAGCATCCTAAAATATTAATATTAGACGACTCTACAAGTGCAGTTGATACAAAAACAGATAGTTTAATTAGAAAAGCATTTAAAGAAGAAATACCAAATACAACTAAAATAATTATTGCTCAAAGAATTTCTTCAGTAGAAGATTGTGATAAGATAATAGTTATGGACAATGGAAAGATTAATGGTGTAGGAACACATGAAGAACTTCTAAAAACTAATAAAATATATAAAGAAGTGTACGAATCTCAAACGAAAGGAGGAGATACAGATGAATAAAAAAATACAAATAAAAAAAGGTACCATAAAAAGACTACTTGGATATATAACTAAAAAATATAAAAAACAATTTGCTGTAGTATTTATCTGTATAATATTTAGTAGTATTGCACAAGTCGCAGGTTCACTATTTTTACAAATATTAATTGATGACTACATTACTCCTCTATTAGGAGATCCGAACCCAGTATATACAGGATTAATGGGTGCCATAGGTATCATGATAATTATATATCTTGTTGGTATGCTAACTTCATATTTATATAATAGATTAATGGCAATAGTATCACAAGGAGTTCTTAAAGACATAAGAGATGATATGTTTTCTAAAATGGAAGCACTTCCAATAAGATACTTCGATACACATACACATGGAGATATAATGAGCCATTATACAAATGATACTGATACATTAAGACAAATGATTTCACAGAGTTTGCCATTTTGTATCCAGTCAATAATTAGTATAATTGCAATCTTATGTGCAATGATATACCTAAGTCCAGTGCTAACAGTATTTATAATAGGATTCTCTCTTCTAACAGTATTCATTACAAGAAAAATTGCTTCAAAGAGTTCAAAAAACTTTATAAGTCAACAAGCATCTTTAGGAAAAGTAAATGGATATATTGAAGAAATGTTAAATGGACAAAAAGTTATAAAAGTATTTACACATGAAGAAAAAGCAAAAGAAGAATTTGATAAATTAAACAATCAATTAAATGAGGATATGTATAGAGCACACAAATATTCAAATATAATGATGCCTATTGCAAACAACTTAGGAAACTTACAATATGTATTAATTGCAATAGTTGGAACAGTTCTAGCACTAAATGGAAATTTAGTACTTTCAGTAGGAACAATAGTATCTTTTTTACAACTTACAAGAAATATAACACAACCTGTAAACCAAGTAATGAACCAGATGAATGCAATAATTATGGCATTGGCTGGTGCAAGCAGAATATTTGAAATGATGGATGAAGAGCCAGAACAAGATAATGGTTATGTAACATTAGTTAATGTAAAAAGAGAAGGAGATAAATTAGTAGAAGTAAAAGAAAGAACTGGAATATGGGCTTGGAAGCATCCTCATCATGATGGCAGGTTAGAATATGTTGAACTTAAAGGGCACATTGAAATGCAAAATGTAGACTTTGGATATGTTCCAGAAAAAACTGTACTTCATGATATTAGTCTATATGCAAAACCAGGACAAAAAATAGCATTTGTTGGTGCAACGGGTGCTGGAAAAACAACTATTACAAACTTGATAAATAGATTTTATGATATTGAAGATGGAAAAATTAGATATGATGGAATCAATATAAATAAAATTAAGAAAGCAGACTTAAGAAGATCTTTAGGAATGGTTTTACAAGATACTAACTTATTCACAGGTACAATAAAGGAAAATATCAAATATGGTAATGAACATGCTACAGACGAAGAAGTTATAGCAGCAGCAAAACTTGCAAATGCACATGACTTCATAATGAGATTACCAAAAGGATATGACACAAAACTTACAGGAAACGGTTCTGAATTATCACAAGGACAAAGACAGCTTCTATCTATAGCAAGGGTTGCAGTAAATAATCCACCAGTAATGATACTAGATGAAGCAACAAGCTCAATAGATACAAGAACAGAGAAAATAGTTCAAGATGGTATGGATAAATTAATGGAAGGTAGAACTGTATTTGTAATAGCACATAGACTTTCAACTGTAAGAAATGCAAAAGCAATTATGGTTATGGATCATGGTAGAATTATAGA
>CALXVB010000017.1 GCA_944391855.1 uncultured Clostridia bacterium
AGAAACTAACGGAGATGAAGAAAAAGCAATTGAACTTTTACGTGAAAGAGGAATTGCAAAAGCAGCTAAAAAATCAGACAGAATAGCAGCTGAAGGATTAGTTGAAACATATATTTCTGAAGATGGAAAAGTTGGAGTTGTTGTTGAAGTTAATGCCGAAACAGACTTCGTTGCTAAAAATGAAGAATTTAGAAGCTTTGTTAAAGATATAGCAGAGCAAGTAGCTAAAGAAAATCCAGCAGACGTGGAAGCTTTATTAAATCAAAAATCAATAAGAGAAAGTGATAAAACAGTAAGTGAAGTATTAACAAATAAAATAGCTACAATAGGTGAAAACATGTCAATAAGAAGATTTGTTAGATTTGAAACAGAGGGCTTACTAGAAAGCTATATACATGGAGATGGAAAAATAGCAGTATTAGTTGAAATGGAAAATGGAACACCAGAACTTGCAAAAGATATTTGTATGCAAATAGCTGCAGCAAGACCAGAATTTTTAGATAGAGCAGCAGTTCCAGAAGAAAGACTTGCAAAAGAAATGGAAATATTAAAAGCTCAAGCTATGAATGAAGGAAAACCAGCAGAAATAGCTGAAAAAATAGTACAAGGTAGAATAAATAAATTCTATGGAGAAGTATGTTTAGTAGAGCAAGAATTCGTTAAAGATCCAGATATAAAAATAGGAAAATTAGTAGAATCTAAAGGTGCAAAAATAGTAAGATTTGCAAGATTTGAAAAAGGTGAAGGATTAGAAAAAAGAGAAGAAAACTTTGCTGAAGAAGTTGCAAAACAAATAAAAGGATAATTATAATAAATTTAAAAAAGGACTTTATTTAAAAGTCCTTTTTTGATATAATGGACACGTAAATTTATATAGGAGTTGGGGGACAATGTTAATTAAGATTGTTACATTTAATATAGCTCATGGTAAAGGTCTAGATGGAATAATAGATATAGAAAGACAGGCCGAACTCGTAAATACATATAAACCAGATATTGTATTTTTACAAGAAATAGATATGTATACTAAAAGAGCAGGCGAAAGAAACCAAATTCGCGAGTTTAGTAAAAAAGTATATTTACCATATTGTTCAATGGAGAGTAATATAACTCTAGAAGATGGATATTATGGAGATGGCATAATTAGTAGATTTCCTATTTCATTTTCGGTAAACTATCTAATGCCACTAACAGATCTAAATCATGAACAAAGAGGAATTTTATGTAATAGAATTTCCTTACGGAACAGCTAAAATCAACTTATTTTCAGTTCATTTATCTACATATGAAGATGAAAGAATTTTAGCTTGCAAAGAGCTAAATAGAATTATAAGTAAAATAGATAAAAATGAGATAATAATTGTAGGTGGAGATTTTAATGTAGGAGTTACTAGACTAGGCAAAGGAAAATACACTTTTGAAAAAAGAGACGAGTATGAAGAATATAATATACTAGGGAAAAAATTAAAACAATTACCCAATAATGAAGATACGTGGTTCTCAAAATTAGGACAAGGTTGTATAGATACAATATTCTATTCAAATAATATAGAGCTTCTAAAATACGAAACCATAGATACAGATAAAAAATCTGACCATAGCATTGTATATGCAGAATTTAATATTTAGATGATAAAAGAAAGGTAAAGGAAGATTAAGATGGATAAAAAGACAAAAATGAAATTTAATGTACTTGCTATATTTGTTATAATTCTTTTTTGTTTTGTTTTAACACCAAAAACATTACAAAATGATACATACTATACTATAGCAATAGGAGAACATATTGTAGAAAATGGAATTGATATGAAGGATCCGTTTTCTTGGCATGAAGATTTAGAATATACGTACCCACATTGGCTTTATGACGTGGGAACATACCTTGTATATGAGGCAGGGGAAACTATTGGAATAGGAGGCTTTACAGCAATATATATTGCTACCGCGATATTATCTATTACGTTAGGAGTAATAGTATATTATGCATTAAATAAAGTATGTAAAAACCAATTAGTAGCATTTTTTATAACGCTAGGAGTAATGTATTTATTAAAAAACTTTATAGCAGCAAGAGCTCAGCTTGTTACATATATATTATTTGCACTTGCTATTTTATTTATAGAGAGATTTATAGAAACAAAAAAGAAAAGATATATTGTATACTTAATAATTATACCTATAATAATTGCTAATGTTCACTTGGCAGTTTGGCCATTCTATTTTGTTCTATACTTACCATATATTGTAGAATATATATTAGCATTAGTTTCAGAGTCAGGTATATATTATAAATTAGCTATAAAACAAGGTAAAAAGAAACTAAAAAAATTAAGTTTAAAAAATGATAGCAAGAGTCAAGAAAAGATAGCTAAACTAACAGAAAAAACAGAAATTCTACAGCGAGTAAGTGAAAAATCAGAAGTAAGAAGAAAAGAAAGACAAGAGCACCCATATAAGGTTATATTTAAGAAAAATAGCAACATTAAGTATTTAATTATAGTAATGATTATATGTATTTTTACAGGGTTATTAACACCGCTTGGAGATACTCCATATACATATTTAATAAAAACAATGGAAGGTAATACAATGAGTAATATTAGTGAGCATTTACCTTTAACATTGATTAACGACTTGCAAACTATGACTGTAATCGTACTATTCCTATTAATCCTAATCTTTACAGATACTAAAATAAAATTAAGAGATTTATTTATGATAGCAGGTCTTACTCTAATGGCATTTATGTCAAGAAGGCAAGTATCGTTATTTGTTTTAGTAGGAAGCTTTGCATTTGCAAAATTATTAGTTGCATTAATAGATAAATATGATAAAGGTGGTACAGAGCAAGCAATAAGAGCAATAACTTCAGTATGGGGCAAAGTCATCACTATTTTATTAACCATATTGGTATGCTTTAGTATGTATAGAGGAAAAATAAATAGCCCAATAGTAAGTACAAGCTCATATCCTGTAGCAGCATGTGATTATATACTAGAAAATGTAGACATAGAAAACATGAGAATATTTAATGAATATAACTATGGAAGTTACTTACTATATAGAGGAATACCAGTATTTATAGACTCAAGAGCAGACTTGTATACACCAGAATTTAATGGTTCAAAAAATGAAGATGGTGAATATGAAGGAAACGATATATTCTCTGACTATATAAATACAACTAATATTTCTACTTACTATGAAAATACATTTAATAAATACGACATTACACATGTTCTAATTAGAAAAAATTCAAAATTGAATATGTTCTTATCAAGAGATAATGAGCACTACAAAAAGCTATATTCAGATGATAATTTTGTGTTCTATGTAAGAGTAGAGGATTAATAAAAGATTAAAAATACAGCTATTACATAAAAGGAGTATAAATTGTGGAAAAATTAGTAGCAGATTTAGACAATATGCGTTTAGATGCATATATATCAAGCAAAAAAGAAAAAATTTCTAGAACTAATATACAAAGATTAATTGAAGAAGGAAATATATTAGTAAATGGACAACACAAAAAAATATCATATAAAGTGCAAATAGGAGATAATATAGAAATAAATATTCCTGAGGCAAAAGAAACCCATATAAAGGCTGAAAATATACCAGTAGAAATAGTATATGAGGATAAAGACATAATTGTTGTAAATAAGCCAAAAGGAATGGTGGTACATCCAGCTAATGGAAATCCAGACGGAACATTGGTAAATGCAATAATGAATATATGTAAAGATAGTTTATCCGGTATAGGCGGAGAAATAAGACCAGGGATAGTACATAGACTTGATAAAGATACCTCAGGGCTATTAATAGTTGCAAAAAATGATTTAGCTCATATTAATATGAGCAAACAAATAAAGGATAGAGAAGTAAAAAAGATATATATCGCTTTAGTAAAAGGAAATATAAATGAAAATGAAGCAACTATTAATATGCCAATAGGAAGAAGTACAAAAGATAGAAAGAAAATGGCTGTAAGAAAAGAAGGAAAAGAAGCAATAACCCATTTTAAAGTATTAAAAAGGTATGGAGATTATACATTACTTAAACTAAAAATTGATACAGGAAGAACACATCAAATAAGAGTACATTTAGCAGAAATAGGGCATCCAGTAGTAGGAGATATGGTGTACTCAAAAGGAAAGAATGAATTTGGAGTAGAAGGACAAATGCTACATGCGCAAAGTCTAGACTTTAAACATCCAGTAACAGGAAAAGAGATGCATTTAGAAGCGGACTTACCAGAATATTTTAAAGAAGTATTACAAAAATTAGATAGAGAGAACAATTAGCAAAAGGGGACGGGCTTGTTTTGACAAAATAAACGAATACTTTATAGAGATTAGATAGTTTTTATTTCTAGTCATCGGCCCCCAACAAGTCTTCGGCCCCAACATCGCACAAACCGTATAAACTTTGCTAAAGCTTCGTTTAACAGTTTGTAAGCTTGTTGGTCCCCACCTTAAGCACTTCGACTAAAAATAAAAACTATCTAATTTCAAAGCAAATCTGATTATATTTTGCAAAACAAGTCCGTCCCCTTTTGCTAAAAAATGAAAGGAAGAAGGAAGTTAATGGAAGAGGTTAGATTGCAAAAGTTCTTGGCAAATAATGGTGTTTGCTCAAGAAGAAAAGCAGAAGAGTATATACAGCAAGGCTTAGTGAAAGTAAATGGAGAGACTGTTACAGAGTTAGGGAGAAAAATAAATCTGGAAAAAGATGAAGTGATTTTTAAAGGAAACAAAGTAGGAAAGATAGATAAAAAAGTATATATACTACTTAATAAGCCAATAGGATATGTTACAACTACTAAAGACCAGTTTGAAAGAAGTACTGTACTTGATTTAGTACATGTAAAAGAAAAGATTTTACCAGTAGGTAGGCTAGATATGTATACTTCAGGTGCTTTAATTTTAACAAATGATGGAGAATTTATATACAAAGTAACTCATCCAAAATATGAAATTGAGAAAACATATAATGTTACTTTAAAAGGAATTATTACTAAAGACGAAACTAAAAAATTGGAAGATGGGGTAGAAATTGAAAATTATACTTCAGGAAAGGCAAAAGTAAAAATACTAAAAACAGATAAAGAGAAAGATATATCAAGAATTGAAATTACAATACACGAAGGAAAAAATAGAGAAGTTAGAAAAATGTGTAACAGCATAGGAAGAAAAGTATTAGCATTGCATAGAAGTAAAATAGAGAATATTGACGTAAAGAATTTAAAGCTAGGTGAGTGGAGATATTTGAATAATAAAGAAATAAATAGTTTGTTAAGAAAATAATTTGTATAAAATGTAAAAATATGATAAAATGTTTTCAGACAAGTAGGTATTACCTATTTGCCTAAGTAACTCAAAGGAGAGATGATTTATGGTAGAAGATAACGAGATAAAGGCGGTAGTATCACCTTTTGCAGTAAGAGAAGGAGAAATAAAAACATTTGATGGTAAAGATGGATATGTATCTATGAACCAAATAATTCATAAAATTAATATAGGACATATTAATGATTTACATTTTAAAATATTAGAGCTTGTTAATGAATTTGAATTTATAACTTCAAGACAGTTATATCAAATGTTACAATGGAAAAATGTAGAAATAGCCTCACAAGATAAACTAAATAATAAATTAGAACAATTAATAAAATCTAAAATACTTACAAGATACTATTTTAAAGGCGAGGATGGAAAAGGTATATATAGAATATATTGTTTGGAAAAAATGGGAAAATATTTACTTAATTCAAGAGGAATAGAGTGTAAATGGCAACCAACAGACAATACAAAGCCAGTTCCAATGATAAAGAAAAGATTAGCAGGAAATCAAACAATTATAGCATATTTAAGAAAAGTAAAAGCGTTTGATTCATATACTGTAAAACCTACAATTACTGCTAAACAAACAGGAAAAACATTTAAGGCAACAGGTGGAAGTGTAAAGCTAGCCAAAAATAATAAATCTATAGAATTCTTATTTGAAATAATTAGAAGAGAAGATGACTGGGAAAAGAAGTTGGTAGAAAAAATGAGATTATATAATGATTTTTACACTAACTATTTATCAGGAGATTCAGGATTTAGTTCAATGCCACAGCTTATTATAATATGCGAAGATGAAAAACACATGGCAGAAACTTTTAAAACTATTGTAGTAAATAAAGTAGAAATAGAAAGAATAAAACTATATTTTTCAACAGATTTAAGACAAAATGAAGAAACATTAGATAAAACTTTAGTAGAATTTAAATTAGAAGATGGAAAATATAAAATGGAAAATGTAGAAGTAAAGTTATTGGGAATTTAAATTCAAATATATTAGCAAATATATTAGCAAATATATTAGCAAAATGACTGAATGTCAATAGTTTTCAACCTAAACTATTGACATTCAGTCATTTATTATTAATTATTAACTATTATCTCCTTTTTTTCTATTTAAATCAAATATAATTGCATCATCATTTTCTAGAAAATATTTTGAGTCTGTAGAATCTGTTTGAATAGGGTCTATCTCCTTAGTAAAATCGTCTGGATTATTATCTGCTGTGGCTGCTGCAAAGTTTCCTCTAAATTTAGTTGAAATAGGTTTTCTTTTTATGCTATCAGATATTCCACTTGTGAATTTCTCAAAATTGTATTCTTTAGGCTTTTTAGGTTCTTTATATTTTGATTCCAAAAAGTCTAGTTTTCCTTTTGCAACATAACTTTTTCCTTTACTATCTTTTACTTTAAATAGGATTTGTTTACCTTTTAAAGACATTATTTTTCCGGCTGCATAATTAGGTTTCCATTTAAATTGTATATTTGCTAATTTAGAGTCATATCCAAAATTATCTTTATCTGAATTAGTCTCATAATTTTTAGTCCAATCCCATTCTCTTTTTTGTTGTAGTTCTGTTTCCCACCATTGAACATCTTCTGGTAAAGCGTTACCGAATATTGCTTTGTTTACACAGTTTGCAAGTATTTCATCTCTAAAGTTACCTTTTTCATCACCTTCAAGTTGAGATAAAGTTTGTGCAGATAAAATATTACCAACTTTATATTTTCTATATACAGTAAATATTGGTTCTATTGCTTTACACAAGAACTCTGGAAAATCGTCGATATATAAAAAGTGTGGTATTCTTGTACTATCATTTCCTGGTCTTGATAAAACTGATTGTTGCATTAGTAGTAGGAAGAAGATACCAAAAGCTTTGTGAGCATTTGCACCTAAATCTCCTCTTCTTGTACATACAAATGTTACTTCACCATCAGCTAATATTTTATCATATACAAGATTATTTGTTCTATTACATAAGATATTCTTTACTCCAGGATATCTTAATAAGTTGTCTAATTCAGCAGAAGCTGTATATACAGACTGTTTTGTAGTAGTTAAATCTCTACTATCAGCATAGAAATTATTTTCAAAATATTTTATAAGTATTTTATATTTCTCTGCAAGTTCTGGAATTTCTTTCATTTGCTTACACATATCTTCTACTAAGGAGAAATCGTTCATCATATTAAGCATATCTTCTAGGTTTGGTAAATCTCCACTATTTAATCTAGGATACATTTCCTTTAATAAAATTGAAAGATTTTCTATAATTTGTATTGCTGTATTTTCTCTAAAAGCCATTTGTAAATCTGGTCTACTTGTTGCATATAGTCCTTTTAAAACAGATGAGATTGCCATACCTGTTTTTATAGGATCTTCATAAACAAATGGATTTATACCAGGTGAGTCAGAACTATTTGGGTCGATTATATTAACCTTAATTTTATAATTTTTAGCAACATTTAAAACTCTTTCTACAGAGTCATAGTCTGCTGATAAATATGTTAAACCAAAGTTTTTGTATATATATTTGCCATTTGCTTTTCCTAAAATCATTTTTTTCATGTATGCTTTATATAAATCTTCTTTGTCTGGGTTAGGAGTTAGCATGTCTAGTGTAAAGTTTTCTGATAGATAGCTATTGTCATAAGGAAGATTTAATGTTGCTATACCAGTTTTTAATGCTGTAAATCCCATTTCTTTAGAAATTTCTCTAAAGAAGAATTTTCTGTCTAAATCTCTTGCTATCATTGGCTCATATATCATTGTGGTTTTACCAGAACCAGATACACCAACTACTAAGAAAGATTCTAATCTCTTTGTTTCTGGAATAACAACGTCTTCGCCAGATTCTGTATCTACACAAAGCATAACTTCACATGAATATTTACCGGTGTCTTTAGGCTTACCAGATAAGCTAATACCACCATAATCAAAGATTGAGTCTTTAAGGTCTTTAGTATCATTAATTGTAAATGTAAGCCATTTAAATACTTTATAGAAGCTAACAAGTGGTATATATAAAGAAATAGCTGTAAATGCAGGTCTAAATAGGTTTGAGTATTCTGCAACTATGTCTGCATAATTAGGAACTGAAAGTATTAATGTCCATGCCATTGAGTTTAGTCCTTGTACCACAAATGATACGGTCAGCATGTATAAAGTAATTATATATGTATTAAAAAATCTTAGTTTATCAATATCGGCTTTTGCAAACTTAGAACCAAAAGAAAAATAAAAGGCAAATACTACAGCTGCAAAAGATAAAGTATATTCAATTGGTCCCCAATAAGAATAGCCTACACCTGTAAATATCATAAACATTAATTCAACTAATCTATCAACTAAAATATATGCAGAAATTAATGTTAAAATATATGTTACAAAAGTATTTCTATCTGTTTTTAAAAACTTTAGAAAATTATCTATATATTTCAATAATTTCACCACTTTCAAAATCTAAAATCATACATATATATTATCTTATAAAATTGAAAAAAATACAATAGTTTTTGTAAAAAAAGTGGCTAAAAATAACAAAAAAATGCAATTTTATTATAATACAGTTATATTAAAATTAAAAAGTATAAGAAGAATATAAAAATTGAATAAATGAAAATTTACAGAATACTATTTAAATATGAGAAAATTAGTTGGAAAAAAAAGAAAACTAAAGAAAACTAGTTTTTTAAAAAATGTTGTAATTTTAGTTACAGCACATATTTTTATAAAAATAATTGGAGTAATTAATAAAATATATTTAACTAATAAGCAAGGATTTGGAGATGAAGGAAATGCAATATATTCTAGTGCGTTTCAAATTTATGCATTATTCCTTACAATATCTTCAATAGGAATACCAAATGCTGTATCTAAAATAGTGTCAGAGAGATTAGCTGTAGGTGATAGCAAAGGGGCACATAAAACTTTTAAAATTGCAGTAATAACTTTTGGATTTTTAGGCTTTATTTTATCGATGTTTTTATGTATGTATTCAAAAAAAATGGCAGTGGAGTGGTTACAAATACCAGAAGCAAGATTAAGTTTATTAGCTCTATCACCGGCAATCTTTTTTGTTTCTATAACTTCTGTAATAAAGGGATATTTTAATGGCAGAGAAAATTTAAACATAGGTGCACATTCACAAACTATAGAGCAAATATTTAGAACTATACTTACAATAAGCTTAATTGAATTTATCGCACAAACAACTGGCTTTGACACAAGAGTTATGGCAGGAGGGGCCGCAATAGCCACTACATTATCTGAAATTGTATGCTTTATATATTTATACAGGTACTATAGAAGTGTAAAAGGAGAAATAGCAAATGAAATAAGAAGAAGTGTAAATTATAAATATAAAGGAATAAGAAAAACGATAAAAGAAATATTAATAGTGTCAATACCAATGTCAATTGGTCCAATAATTGGCGGGATAAATAAAAATATTGATTCCATGACAATTATTAGAGGACTAAAAAAATTTATGACAGAAACAGAAGCAAAATTAGAATATGGTATATTAAGTGGAAAAATAGATACATTAGTATCGTTTCCACTATCATTTAACTCTGCATTTACAAGTACACTTATACCAGTTGTATCGGCAGCAAAGGCTAGTGGTGATATAAATAAAGCAAATAAAAAGATTAGATTTTCAATGTTAATATCTATATTAATAGGTGTGCCAAGTACAGTAGGAATGGTAATATTTGCAGAGCCGATATTAGAATTTTTATTTCCTAATCAACCATCAGGCGGATTTTTATTACAAATAAGTGCAATTTCTATTACATTTATAATGCTTAATCAAAATATTAATTCAGTATTACATGGATTAGGAAAGACAATAGTTCCATCTATTATACTACTTTTAGGTGCTATTATTAAATTAGTTTTAAATACAGTATTAGTACAGATAAATCCAAACGAATTTATACTAGGAGGAACTGCTGGGGCAGCTACTTCAACAGTTATAAGCCATGGCATTACATGTATAATATCATTGGCTATATTAAAAAAGTATATAAATTTACAATTTGGAATAAAAGATTTTTTAAAACCAATTTTTGCTACAGTAATGATGGCAGTATGCATGATATTTATTTATAATGAGTTAATAGGAATATTTTCAGCAAAATTGTGTATAATATTAACATTATTAATATCAATTATTATATATTTGCTACTAGTTTTAATTTTAAAAATATTTTTAGAAGAAGATTTGAAAAAAATACCATTGGGAATACACATTTACAGTATTTTAAAAAAGCTTAAAATATATTAATTACTAGACAATTATTCATAAAAAAATAAAAAAATGTAGTAATATGCAAATTTTAATAAAAAAAAGAAGGATTTTATTGAACTTTGGAGAATATTGATAGTAGTAGATAGCGTTTACAGTCTACATATGAAAATCTTATAGGAGGTAATGAAAATGAACAAATCAGAATTAATCGCAGCTATCGCAGCTAAAACAGGAGAAACAAAAAAAGATGCAGAAGCAACATTAAATGCTTTTATAGATGTTGTAACAAATGCATTAGTAAAAGGAGATAAAGTTCAATTAGTTGGATTTGGATCTTTCGAAGTAAGAAAAAGAGCTGCTAGAAAAGGTAGAAACCCACAAACTAAAGAAGAAATAAAAATACCAGCTTCTAAAGCACCTGTATTCAAAGCAGGAAAAGCATTAAAAGAATTAGTAAATAAAAAATAATTTGTAATTTATATAAAAATATGAATTCATAGGGGATATAGGAGTACGTTTTCCTATATCTTTTTATTTATAAATAAAATTTATAAAATAAAAGTACTATCTGTCTTTTGATATGGTTTAAAAATTAAAATTATATGATATAATACATAAAAAATAGTAAGAGGAGGTAATAATATGAATAAGTATAAGTGTTTAGCATGTGGCTATATTTATGATGATGCAGTTGAAGCTGTAAAATTTGAAGATTTACCAGATGATTGGGTTTGCCCATTATGTGGTGTTCCAAAGAGTACTTTTGTAAAAGTAGAGGAATAAAAGAAAGGAGTGTTGGCAAAAGTTTTTTAACTTTGTTAACACTCTGAAATAATTAGTAATTATTATTTTGTTTTCTTTATCTGTTTTAATAAATAGAAAAGAATAAAAAAATTTCTTATATAAAGAATAAAAAAATTTCTTATAAGTATTGACAAACTACTAAAAAAAGTAGTAAAATACATATTGTCAGTTCAAAGAAATGCAGATGTGGCGGAACTGGCAGACGCACAGGACTTAAAATCCTGCGGGACTTATCCTCCCGTGCCGGTTCGATTCCGGCCATCTGCACCAATGACGTTTCTGTTCGAACTAATAGAGCAGATGGATACAGAAATCAATCAGGAAATAAAATCTGGTTGATTTTTTTGTTGCCTAAAAACAATATTAAAATCATCCAAACGAAAGGATGGTGTGAAAAAATTTATTGCCTCACAGAGCCCCCGAGTTATGATGGTACGTCATAACTCATAGGGGAGAAAGATTTAGTTAAGTACACTAAAATCATTCTCCCCATAGAATAAGTTTTTTCAATATTAAGCTGTTTTTTTTATTTAATATCTTTTCAATTGTTATTTCAATATCATCAAGACTAACTGGAAAAGAAATTATACCAACACCTCTATAATATATATCTATTTCCTGTACTTTTTTACCATTTATTTTTTCTGTTTGATGAATTATTATTTTTTCTATCAATTCATTTAAAATTTCTGGTGTTAGTTCAGTTATTTCAGTATATTTTTTAACATTAGATATAAATTGTGTTAAATCAGTTTCTTTCTTTTCTTTATTTTCTATTTCATTTGACAATTGTTCAATTGTTATTTTTAATTCTTTTTGTTCTTTATCATAATTAAATGATAATCTTCTAAATCGTTCATCTGTTAGCTTTCCCGAAATATTATCTTCATAAATATGTTGAAACAAATTATCAATTTCAATTATTCTATTCTTTGCTTTTTCAAGTTCTTTTTTGTTTTTAGAAATTTGCCTTAATTCATCTTGAGTAGACTTTGCTAATTGCTCTTTAATAAATAAATCTTCATAACTTTTCATATATGAAATTACTTTTTGTATATTTTCTAAAACAATGTTTTGTAATACATCATCTGTAATATAATGAGAAGTACATAAAGAAGTATCATGTTTATAACTTGAACATCTGTAATGGTCTTTGTTTTTTAAATCTGCTACAGGTGATTGAAAATACATTTTTTTACCACAATCATAACAAAATAGTAATCCTGAAAAAATGCTTTTCTTACCTGATTTTGTATGCTTCTTTCTGTTATTTCTTAATTGTTTAGCAATGTTCCAAGTATATTCATCAATGATTGGTTCATGGGTACTTTTAAATATTTTTCTATCCTCTTTTGGAAGATAAACTCTAGTTTTATCTTTATATGAACGAGTGGTAGATTTAAAATTTACTGTATCTCCAATATATTCTTGTCTATCTAAAATACCAGCTACAGTGACACCACACCATTTATATTGATGTTCTTGATTATTAGGCATTGAGTTTTTGCTCGTATTAGCAAGATATGCTGATGGAGTTAATATTTTTCTTTCTCTTAAAATTCTTGCAATTTCACAAGTTCCATGACCTTGAATAAATAGATTAAATATTTCTTTTACAACTTCTGCTGATTGTTCATCTATAATCCATTTTGTTTTATCATTTTCATCTTTTTTATAACCATAAGGAATGTTATTTGCAAGTGAAATTCCAGATTCGCCTTTATTTTTGAGAACTGCTCTAACTTTTTGACTTGTGTTTTTGGCATGCATTTCGTTAAACCAATCTTGAATAGGTAAGAAGTCATTTAAGCCTTTACTACTATCAATATTATCCATTATAGCAATATATCTAATATTTAATCTTACAAAATCTTCTTCAAGAAGTTGTCCTACAACAAGTCTATTTCTACCAAGTCTTGAATGGTCTTTTACTATTATTGTTCCAATTTTTCCACTTTCTGCAAGTTCCATCATTTCCATAAAAGCAGGTCTTGTAAAATTTGTTCCTGAATATCCATCATCTACAAAGAATTTTATATTTTGAAACTTATTATCTTTTGCATATTTACTTAAAATTGATTTTTGATTTATTATACTATTGCTTTCTCCAGCCATTTCATCATCTCTAGATAAACGGCAGTATAAAGCAGTAATTTTATCGCTTTCTAGCTGTTTCATTATTATCTCCTTTCTCTGACAGCTTGAAACACGATATAAAATTATAGTTTCTACTTTTGTAGTAGTGATTATAATATACCATATTTCAAGCTAAAAATCTAATAAAATTTTCATTTTCTTAATATTTCAAAAAGAATTTGTAATATGGTATATTCGGAGTCCTCATTAAAGTAGGTATTTACTTTATAAGTCTTACCATTTATTTGTTTTTCAAAGTTCAAATTTTTCTCTGGGCATAAACTTGTTAAATATTGTATAAGTTCTTCCTTATTCATTTTTGATAGTTTATGATATAGTTCATTTCTAAGATTTTCTAAAAATTCATATTCTTCATTAGTTAGTTCAATTTTGTATATTTTTTCATTATTATCGTTCATAACTAGCCCTCCTTTTCTTGTATTCAGGAGAGTTCTTTATTTTTTGCCTTTCTAATCTTTCTTTTTCTCTTGCTTCTTCACGAGCTTTTCTTTCAGCTTCTAATTTTTCTTGTTCAATTCTTTGTCGTTCTAATTCATCTTGTTTTTCTTTATCAAATAAAGTTTTAAAGAAATCAGCAACTCGTTGTGGTGCAAGTTTTATAGCATGGAAGTAATCTTTTGTTTTTTCTACTAAACCATCATATTTTTCTATCCATCTATTTATTGTGTTTCTTAAATTTTCAATTTTAGTATCACGCTCATAAATTTCTTTATCTGCTACAATTCCTTTTTTAGCATAGTTGACTAAATCCTCATAGTTTTGTGGTTCTAGTTCAACTTTTTTAGAGAATCGTTTATGCTTTCCTAAATCTGATACACCTTTAATTTGCTTATCGAATTTCATAATATTATCAAGAGTAGTTTCTTTTTCTTCAATTTTGTTTGATATCTCTTTAAGCCTCTCTTTATCTTTTTTTATTTTAAAATCAAGATTTTCAAGATGTTCAGCTGTACTTCCTTTAATACCTCTTACAAAACCTCTATAACCATTATCAAACATATATTGAAAAAATCTATCCTGTAAAAGGCTATATGATTTAATTAAAATAGGTTTTCCTTTCTCGTCATAAAGAGGAGTGCCATTTACATCAACGGCTTGTTCAGATTTCCACTTTTTACTATGGCTTACTTGATTTATTACTTCTTTTGTTTTACCAACTAAAGATTTGTCTTTACATCTTTTTGAATACTTAATTTCTTTTTGCACTACTGGAATAGCTATAACATGAAGATGATAATGATAAATTTCTTTTCCAAATTCTTCTGTAAGTGCAGTATTTAATTCATCAGCATGAAGTACAGCAGTTAGAATGTTTTCTGTTCCCATTTCTTTTTCAGCAAAGTTATATGCTTTTTCATAAAAGCTTTTTGCAAATTCATAACCACCATTTTCTTCAAAATATAGAGAGTTAACATCAAAAACTAGTTCATTATATATTTTAGCATTTGCTTTTAAACCTCTTGTAGATATTTGACCATTTTTAACCATTTCATCAAATTTTTGATTAAGGGTAGAGTCATATCTTTTAAAATAAATATTCATTGGTATTCTTTCAGCAACTATATTTGTATTGGAATAAGTTGCATTTTTTCTTTCGTCATGTCTTTCAAATTTACTGATATTTTCTTTAGTATGTGTAACAACTCTTGCTACAGAAAAATGTTGTTTTTCCATTTGATATCCTTTCCGCAGATATACAAGCGACCTCAGGGAGCAGTGTTAGATAACTTTCTAACGAAAGTATCTAACCCATTATGACACTTTCAAAACTTTGTTTTGCAAAGATGTCGTGGGCTCCTAGCGGAGTGCTCATAAATTATCTAATCTTGCGATAGATAATTTATGTTTGGCTTCGCCAAATCAAAATAATATTTTTCATCTCCATTCAAATATTATTTTGACTACTGAAAAATTTTTGCATACCTGCATAAAATTTTTTCAGTATCTCCTTGCTATGCTTTGTAAGAAAATAGGGCAATACATATTTTGTCATTTTCGTAAGCATAACAAAAAGACCAATTAGGCACAACAAATAAAACTACCAATATTGCATTTTTTTGCAAAGTAGAGAGTTTTATTTGAAACATGCTAATCGGTCTTAACCACTGCTGGACATTTTACAAACTATTCTTCTAAACCAGCCAAATATTTTTCACCGCATTGGGTTAATAAGTTTCATACAAATCTTAATTTTCATTTTGTGAGAAAGATAGATAATAGTTTATTGTATCCCTTACTAACCAGTGTTTCGTGTCTATTAATTTTTCAGTGTACTATAAAATACAAATATTATATATCATCTTTTTATGTTAATGTCAAGAAAAATTCGATCTTTTACTTGCAAAAAGCACTTTTTTATTTGAAAAATATTAACTATTATGATATTATAAACAAAAAATATAAATATAATATTTCTTATGAATTAAAGAAAATTGGTGATATTAAATGAAAATAAAAGATATGAAACAAGCAGTTTTACTTTTAAGTAAAGAATGGAATTTAGGTAAAAAAGAATCTGGTGCTACAAATAATATTTGTGCTTGGATATACTTAATGGAAATCTTAGAAGAAACTGAACAATTCGTTTATTATAAAGAAAATGGAAAATTATTAGGATTTGCTGGATATTCAAATAAGTCATCAAAAAAACATATCTTAAAGAAAAAATTTTACACTTTTATTAAAAATAGATTATATAAAAGTAAAAGTATTAAAGATATTGACGCGTTACATGACTATGAGAATAATTATGATTATATGCCAGAAGGTTTAAAAAAAAAATACGATGGTGAAATATCAATGATAATACTAGATTCGAGTTTAAGAGGCAAAGGTATTGGCAAAAAAATGCTATCAAATGTATTTGAATTAGCAAAGAAAGATAACATAAAAAATCTTTATATATACACCGATGATTCATGTAACTATTATATTTACGAATCTTTAGGTTGTAACAGAGTTTACGAGACAATTGTTAAAAACAAAGAATATGGCAGATTAGGAAATGTTTTAACGGAATATGCCTACATATATGAAAAGAATTTATGAGGTGGAAGATGAAAATAGAAAATATAAATTTAGACAATATTAAAGTAGTTGTTTTTGATTTTGATGATACATTGGCAATACATAATGATAAAAACTATTCAATACATCGTAGAGAAAGTGAAGAAAAAAGATTAGGTTATTATTTAAATGCTTATAAAAATTCTGATACTTTTTACGAAGATATTGAACCATGTATAAGATCTGAGGTGTTATATGATTTTATTAAAGATTTAAGAAATAAGGACATTAAAATGTATTGCTTATCTGGAATGAAGTTTTCATTTCATTTAAAAGCAAAGCAAAATTTTGTTAATAAGCATTATGGTAATGATATTGAAGTTATATCTGCTTCTACACAAGAATTAAAATTAGATGGTGTGAAAATTATACAAAGACTTAATAGCTGTAATTTAGAAGAAATATTATTTATAGACGATAGACAAGATGTTGTTGAACTTTTAAATGCAAATGGGATTACAGCAATACTTGTAAATGATATTGTATTATAGGAGGCAAGATGAATTTATTTTATAGTAATAATTCAAAGTATAGAGATAAAATAGAAAAGCTATATATAAAATCTTTCCCAAAAGAAGAAAGATTTCCTTTTTGGATATTAGATAAATGTTCAAAAGAAGAAAATTCAGATTTATATGCTATATTAGATAATGAAAAATTTATTGGTATGTGTTATATAGTTAATTGTAAAGATGTTTATTACTTAATGTATTTTACAGTAGAACCTAATTTAAGAAACAAAAAATATGGTTCTAGAATATTAAATGATTTAAAAGAAAAATATAATACTATTTTTCTATCAGTTGATATGCCAATAGATGAAATAAGTATTAGAAGAAAGAACTTTTATTTAAAAAATGGATTTTATGATACAAACAAATATTACGAAGATACTGGTATTTCTTATTCAGTGTTATGTAGTAATAATAAATATGAAATAACTGATAATATTATGCAAAGAAGATATACAAATATGACCAATAATCCTAAACTATTTAATGTAATTTCAACAATCTTTAATGTTAGTGATATTTCTTTAAAAGAAAAATTATAAAAAATATTTGTTAGAGCAGAGTATCTCTGCTCTATACAGATTTAATATGATATTTTTTTAAGTTATTCGTATCATCTAATATTTCAATTTTTTTAATCCCTTTACTATCTTGTAGTATATAATATTGTTTTTTAGCTATTGCATTTAATCTTTCTAGTCTTTTACTTTGTTCTAATCCTTGTTCTATCATTTCAGCATTTAGGTTTTCTAAATTGCTTAAAATTACTAGTTGTAGAATATTAGCATAATCTCGCATATTACCATCTAAAGTAGGATTATTATCTTTCCATTCTTTAGCTGTCATTCCAAATAAAGCTACATTTAATATATCAGCTTCATTAGCATAAACATATAATTTTTGCTTTTCAGTAAGTGTAGGAACTAAATTTTCTTTTATACTATCAGTATGTATTCTATAATTTGTCTTTGCAAGTTCTCGTCTTACAGACCATTCTATTTTATTTTGATAGCTTTCATTTTTCTTTAGCCTTTCAAACTCTCTTATTAAATAAAGTTTAAATTCAACACTTAACCAACTTGCAAATTCAAAAGCTAAATCTGGATGAGCATAAGTTCCAATACTATATTTTCCACCTTTTGAAATTAAGCCTATTGCATTTGTTCTTTGTATCCATTGTTTAGGACTCATTGTATAAGAAGATGTTCCTATTTCATTTATTTTAATTTCACGATATTCCGTTAAATTAAAATTTTCATTGTTAAGTTCTTCCCACAACCCCACATAAAGAGCAGTATCTTTATTGCTTAACCAATGAATAATAACATTTGCTGGATATTTATCATTTTTAAATTTTGCTAAATCTGTTAATGATATATAATCAACATCTCCAACTCTCATAACACCTACTAGATTATCTTTAACATTCATTTGTGTTGTTATTAGTTCTTTACTCATAATATCACTTCCAATCTCTTTAAATATTGCACTTATTATAAAACAATTGTTTGTGTATGTCAAGAGAAAATCTATACATAAATAAACTCTTTTAATATTATTTCTTCAACTGAATGTTTATAGCTATTCATAAGCCCCACCCATTTTAAAGGGGCAGTATTTTTCAAGTTTTCATCAATAGGATTTTTCTCTAGCATTTGTTTCATAAGTATTTCAAATCTTTCTTTAGCTAGTTTATCAGTTTCTACGATATGTTTGCTTAAAGTACAATCCATAAATAAAATAGTATATTCAGCTTTCTTACATGATTTTAAATATTCTAACCTTAAATGTCCATACTTTCCAATTTGATAATCTTTTTTATATTCCTCTTTCTTTAAATATAAGTCAGGAATGAAATAATCTCCTTCTTTGTGATAAGTTATTTCTATCATAATAAAATCCCCCTAAAATCTAATTCTACTACTTTTAAACTATAATCCTATATCTTTTTAGCTGTCTTTTACAAAATGTATTTTTTATAAAATTTAAAGTGTACTTAAATTAAGTCTACTGGGTTAGGACTTATGACAGAGTTAAAGTCCTGTAAAAATATTATGTATATAGAATTTAAAAAACAGAAAAAATTAATTGACTTTTACAAACAACTGTTTTATAATAATGTTTGAATTATAAAAATAAAATATTATGAAATGGAGATGATATTATTGAAAGTTATAGATAAGACTAATAAATCATTTGAAGATATAAAACATATTGATGAAAATGGTGTTGAATTTTGGTATGCTAGAGAACTTATGCCTATTCTACAATATTCAAACTGGCAAAATTTTGAAAAAATAATTGATAAAGCTAAAATTTCTTGTGAAAATAGTGGTATTAGTGTGTTTGAACATTTTATTGACGTCAATAAGTTGTCAAAACGTGCTAATAATGCAGAAGTTGAAATCAAAGATTATGAATTAACTCGTTATGCTTGTTATTTAATAGCACAAAATGGAGATAGCAGAAAAAAAGTAATTGCTCTTGCTCAAACATATTTTGCAGTTCAAACTAGAAAACAAGAAATTAGTGAAAAAGAATATAGTATGCTAACAGAAGATGAGAAAAGATTTTATCAAAGAGATTTAACAAGAAAAGGAAATTACTCACTTAATCAAACTGCTAAAAATGCAGGAGTTAAAAATTTTGATAAATTTCATAATAGTGGTTATAAAGGTTTATACAATGGAGAGACAGCTGATGACATTGCTAAAAGAAAAGGATTAAGATATAGAGAAGATATTTTAGACAATATGGGTAGTGATGAACTTATTGCGAATTTATTTAGAATTTCTCAGACAGAACAAAAATTAAAAAAAGATAATATACAAACTGAAAGAGAAGCAAATAAAACTCATTACAATATCGGTAAAAATATAAGAGAAGTAATTGCTAAAAATGGAGGAACTATGCCAGAAGAATTACCTACGCCTAAAAAAAGTCTAAAGCGACTAGAAAAAGAAAATAAAAAAAGTTTGAAGAAAAAGTAAAATGATAATTGTTTCAATATATTCATATATAGATGTATATGTCAGCTAGTATGTTTAAGTAATTTATAATTTAATTACAGTATTGAATAATAACTTATATTATGATAATATCTTATTAAATTATAAAAGGAGTGAATATTATATGGATAATAAGAAAAAAGCAATTATCCTAGATATGGATGAAACTTTAGAACATGGAATATTTCAGAGTCTGTATGGTGTTGGAAACGGTGCTATGATGGTATTAAGACCAAACCTAGATGAGTTAATAAGCAAATTACAAGAAGCTAAAAAACAAGGTATCAGTATAGTTTTATGTACAACGGCTCATAAACCATGGGTAGAAAGATTTTTAACATTAAAGCCAGAGTTTAGAGAATTATTAGATAGAACATTGACTCGTGATAATGAAGAAGAATGGAGATGTTTTGACAAAGAACAAAATTCAGTAGAATATGCAGCCAGTCAAAATGATGATTATTTAGCAAGTTCAAAGCCAGTAACTACTTTGGGATATGATTCTATTTTATTTATAGACGACAATAAGCAGGAAGGCAAAAGATTGAAAGAATTATTTGAATTTGCACAGGGAAAATTTGAAAAAGATGTAACTTATTTTAGTGGTTTTGGCTTTAAAGGAGGAAGTATTGATGTAAGTTATATTTTAAAATGCAAAAAAGCTTCAAGTAAAAATCCCGAGATTGCTCAAAAATTAGGTGAATATCTAAAATTTGAAAGAAATAATCCTGCTTGCCATATCATGTGTTCTGTAATAGATGATTTTATGAATAAGAAGTTTACTCCTGGTTTGACTTTGGCTGATGAAAAATATTCACAAGGATATAATGAATTTTTGACACAACATAAAGGGTTAGAAATGGATTTAAGAAAACAAGGGACGAAATTAATAAAAGAAGTTATGATAGATAGAGAAGAATTACGAGATTATTTAGCAACAGATAAAAAATATCCTTATGAAGGTATAGAAGTTGAACAACCAGAAATTGATAAAAGACAGCAACTTGAAGGACTAATACAAACGGCTATAAGTACGAAGAAAAAACTAGATGAAGCTGAAAAATTAAAAGGAGATTTTATGCAACAGCAACAAAAAGAAACAGAAATATAAAAAATACAGGAGATAAAAATGAGTAAAAAGGAACTTATTGTTACTGATACGGTATGGTATAAAATATGTAATTTTTTTAGAAAAATATTTCAAAAAGAAAGTATTAAAAACAAGAAAAATATTAAGGAAAATGCAAACAACCTTATACAGATTAAGGATGACAAAATTGATTTTATACAAAATATATCATATAAAGATGAAATAACAAACTTAAATAGGAAAAAAGATTTAGCTGAAAAGTTGATGAACGGAAATTTAAGCATAAATGATTTAACAGATAGCCAGGTTGATGAAATGATGGAATATTTTACTATCTACATAAATGATATGAATAAAAAAATAGAGAAAATAAAAGACTTTATTGTTAATTTTAAAAAGGAAAAATAAAAATTATAAAATTTTGATTGTAATATATTTTAATTATATTATACTATAGTAAATTGATTGATAATTGTATCAATCGTCAAGAGAACAAAAAAAGTTGTATATAACTACTTCGTTGGCACTAAAACATATTGTTTTGTAAGAAAAAAGTTGAAATTTTAACCGATTTCAACTTTTTTTCTTTTGTATAAAATTACATATAATTATTACTGCGTTGCTTTGAATATATATTGATAATTACTCTTATTTATGCTAATATAAGCACAATATAAAAAAGTAAAACGAAAGAGAGTTAATAATAAATGAATGAAGAAGTATTATTATCTAATATATTGTATATTGTAAGAAAAAAATTCTGGGTGAGAAGTGTATTATCTATAAAAAGGGAAAGAATTGGTATTGTTAAATTGATAATATTAGAATAACTATTAATTCATATAGTTATACAATTATTACAGCACACATAATTAAATAAGTTGGTAATAATAGATTATATAAATATTGTGTAATTTCAAAAAAATCAGCACAAACTATTTTATTTTACTAAAATTATGATATAATACACATATATTTACAAGAGAGGAAATAAATATGGAATTAATCATCATAATATATATATTAGTGTTTATAATTTTTGGATTAATTGCCTTTTCAATATTACAACTAAAGCTAGCAGGTATAAAAGTAAAAGACTTCTGGAGTTTTATTCAAGCAAACCAAATGCTAGATAAGCTATATGCATTTTCAAAAAGATATCAAGCAATGAGTCCACAAGAGCAAGTTATATTTTTAAGTGAAGCGGAAAAAGTATTTGAAGCTTTTGATAAAATACCCGATATGGTATGGGAAGATGAATATAGAAAATATTCACAAGTTGTAGAGGCATACAAAAATATACGTTTATCAAGATGGAATATGCAGAATATGAGTAATAATAAATAAGAAATTACATATAATAAAGTGTATGTAATTTTTTTGTTTTTAAGAGGTATTAAATGAAAATTAGATATTTTGACCATGCAGCTACAACTCCAGTAAGAGAGGAAGTAATAAAAGAAATGTTACCATATTTTGGTATAGAATATGGTAATGCGTCAGTTATGTATTCATTAGGTAGAAATGCAAAAAGAGCTATGAAAGAAGCAAGAAGAAGAGTTGCAAAAGCATTAAATGCTGACATGAATGAGATTTATTTTACTTCATGTGGTAGTGAAAGTGATAATCTTGCTATAAAAGGATTTGCATATGCAAATAAAGATAAAGGAAATCATATTATTACAACTAAAATAGAGCACCATGCTGTATTAGATAGTTGTAAAACTTTAGAAAAACAAGGATTTAATGTAACTTATTTAGGAGTAGATGAGGAAGGAAGAATTAGCTTAGAAGAACTTACAAATGCTATTACCGATCAAACAATATTAATATCAATAATGTTTGCTAATAATGAAATTGGAACCATAGAACCCATAGAAGAGATAGGTAAAATAGCAAAAGAAAAAAATATTATATTTCATACAGATGCTGTTCAAGCTATAGGTAATGTAAAAATAGACGTAAAAAGGTTAAATATAGATATGTTATCATTGTCTGGACATAAATTTTATGCACCAAAAGGGGTTGGTGCCTTATATGTAAAAAATGGTATTAATTTTACTAAATTACAGGATGGGGGAGGACAAGAAAATAATAAAAGAGCAGGAACAGAAAATGTTGCCGAAATAGTAGGTTTGGGCAAAGCAATAGAGATAATATATAATGAATATGAAGAATATAATGAGAGTCTAAAAAAGCTTCGAGACCATTATATAACTAGGGTTCAAAACGAGATAAAAGACTCTAAAGTAAATGGAGATATGTTAAGAAGATTACCAGGAAATGCAAATATAAGTTTTAAAAATGTAATGGGTTCTAAATTATTATTTGAGTTAGATAGATACGGAATTTGTGCTTCTGCAGGTTCTGCATGCTCTACAAATAACGTAGAGCCATCTCATGTATTAACAGCAATAGGATTAGACAAAGATTTAATAGAAGGTACATTAAGAGTATCATTTGGAAAAGATAATACAATAGATGACGTTGATTATTTAGTTGATAAAATAAAAGAAATTGTAAATTAAATGAAAATCATAGCAAAATAGAGAAAACATGAGAAAAAGAAAGCTAGAAATAGCTATGGTACGAATTAACACGAAAATAACTACTAGCGTATACGCTAGTAGTTATTGTATAATACATTTGGTCTAACTAATAGGTAAATATAAACACTACTGGTTCATATTGCTATTTTTATCATCTGGGATATACTCAAATAAGTCGGATATTTCGCAATTAAAGACACTACAAATACGATTTAATTGTGAAATATCTAGACGTTTAGATTCTTCATAATACATCTTTGATATTGTAGCAGGTCGTATATTAGTAGCTCTTGCCAAAGCCGCTTGGGTCATCTTATGCTTACCTAATAAATCGGATAGTTTTATTCTGATCATATGCCACAACCTTCCATTAATAAATATAAATATGCAAAAGTCTAATTTTGCCATATTTTGCAATATACTTGTATTTTATCACGCAATATATTAAAATTACATATACAATCTAAAATATAACGATAAGAGTAATAAAAACTATCCTAAAAGTAAAAAAAGAAAGGAATACTATGATAAAAAACATAAAAAGAAATATAGATAACAAAGATTGGAAAGAAAAAAATAAAATATATTTAAAAGAATTACAAAACTTTTTTGATAAAGCAGATAATATAGAAGATAGTAATTTAAAGCAAAAAATAATAGGGCAAATGTTAAAATGTGATGATATATTAACTAAAATTGCTGAAAGCAGATTTGAAGAATTTTATAAATTGGGATATAAAAATGCAAAAAAAGAATAAATTTTATTTATATATCCATACTAATACGGAAAGTGTGGTATATAATGAAAAAAATGCTAATTGGAATAAGCGTAGGAATTATTAGTGGACTTTTTGCATCCGGTGGCGGGTTATTATTGGTTCCTGCCTATACTCATATATTAAAGTTAGACGAAAAAGAAGCAAGAGCTACTTCTCTTTTTTGTATATTGCCAATGGTAATTCTTACAGCTTTTTTATACAACAACAATAACTTTATAAATTGGTCACTTGGGATTAAATGTGCTGTAGGAGGAATAATAGGAGGAATAATAGGAGGAAAATTATTAAATAAAATTTCAGATAAATATCTTCAAATATTTTTTATTTTATTTTTATTATATGCCGGAATAAACAGCATAATGAGGTAAAAATGGAATATATAATTGGTATAATAGCAGGAATAGTTAGTGGTTTAGGAATGGGAGGAGGAACAATTTTAATTTTACTCCTTACTATATTTTTAAAAGTAGAGCAAAATATTGCACAAGGCAGTAATGTGATATTTTTTATACCGACTGCTATTGCTGCCATATTAATTTTTATAAAAAATAAAAAGATTAATTTTAAAGTGGCTCTCTCTATTTGCATCTGGGGATTGATAGGTGCGTTTATAGGGGCAAATATTGCATCTAAATTAGAAGTAGATAGTTTAAGAAAATGCTTTGGAGTATTTTTAATAATAACTGCAATTTATCAAAGTTATTCTCTATATTATAGGTATAGAAAAGAAAAAAATAGGAATAATATTACAAAATAATATAAAGGAGGAAATATATGAGTATGAAATTTGTAAAAGGCATGGTAATAGGTGGACTTATATCAGCAGGAGTTGCAATGATGTGCTCTGAAACCATGGGACAAAGTAGAAAAAAGATGGTAAAAATGGGTAGACAATTTGCAAGGAAAATGGGAATAATGTAAAAGAAAAGGACGTTAGAATTAGCGTCCTTTAACATTGTTAGCTTGATACTTTTAAAAACTTGAGTTAATAAGGTCTAAAGCAAGGTCTACAAGGTTTTTCTGGTTTCTTATCACATTTATCTTCTTTTTTTTCGCATTCTTCTTCGCATTTCTTTTCACAGCATTCTTTTTCATCTTTGTGACAAGGCTTATGATTTTCTCTTTTGCAATCCATTTTTATACCTTTTAAACAATCAGCATCATGTTCTACTTTTGTACATACTTTACAATGTTTTACTCGGTCTACCCAAATTTCTATTTCATAGAATCTGTTAGCGCAAAGTGGTCCAAATACAAATTCTCCCTCTTTATCTGTAAAAGTATGAGAAACAGGTCTTCTTTCTTCTTTGCCGCACTCACAAACAACTTCTACAAGTTTTACAACAGCATCACAAACAGGCTCTTGATAACAATCTTTTACAACTCCATAAATTACAGTTCTATTATCTTCTGGTAAAGTTATATCTAAATCAAATTGTTTACCTGTTGCTAAAATACCATCAACTTCTAAAACTGGACATACATTTTTTTCATATTCCATAATAATTAATCATCCTTTCTTAAGCAATTAGCTTAATATATATTATGTACACATAATATATATGTGAATATTATGTAGAAAAAAAGATAAAAATGAAGTATAATATATAAAGTTAAATAATATTAATTAGGGAGAAGAAATAAAACCAACTATAGAGAAGACGGAGGAAGGTAAAGTGAATAATAAACCAATAGGAATATTTGATTCTGGAGTGGGAGGAGTTACAGTCTTAAAAGAGCTTCAGAAGGTTCTTCCAAATGAAGATTATGTATATATAGGCGATACTGCTAGTTTTCCATATGGTAGCAAGTCTAAAAAAACAATAATAGAACTTTGCAAAAAAAGAATAGAAAATTTAATAGATATGGAAGTAAAAGTAATAGTAATAGCATGTGGTACGGCAACTAGCCAAGCTTTGGAAGAAATGAAAAAAATTTTTAATATACCGATTATAGGGATAATAAAGCCTACTGTAAAATACTTGAAAGATAAGAACTATAAAGATATAGGAGTTATTGCTACGACTGGAACTATAAGAAGTAATGGCTGGGAAGAAAACATAAGAAAAAATATACCAGATGCAAGAGTGCAAAATAAAGCTTGCCCTCTTTTAGCACCAATGGCAGAAGAAGGCTGGATAGATAACGAAATTGCAAAACTTGCAGTTCATGAATATATAAAAGATATAAAAAATATAGAAGCACTTATATTAGGATGCACACACTATCCATTGTTTAAAAAAATAATAGAAAAAGAACTAGACAGTCATGTAGATATAATAAATACCGGAGAAATGGTAGCAGAGGAACTAAAAGAATTTATTTATAAAAATAACCTTGAAAATAAAAATAATGGAAAAGGTAGTACAAAGATATTTTTAACTGATTTAGAGTGTAATTTTATAAATGTGGCTAAAAAATTAATGCAAAAAGAGATTATAAATATACAAAAAATAGATTAATATAAAAGAATAAAAATACTTACTAATAAATATATATATAATATCATATAAGAAAGGGATGGTATTATATATTGAAAAGATTAGTTTGCTTGAGTATAGCTATATTATTCATATTAAGTATATTTACTATACAAGTTAATGCAGCAGCTGAACTAGAGTTTGAACTTAAATATGATGGTGATATAGTAGTAAATGAAACAAAAGAAGGAAGCGTAATTTTAAGAGGAACTAATGCTACAACATATTCAAATGTAAGAGTAAAGGTAGACGTTGAAGGACCTGGAACTCCTAAAATAATAGCTACTGACACAAATAATCAAGAATTTGATTTAGTAGATATTAAATATTGGGGACCACCAGAAGGATTTGCAGTAGCAGGAACATTTGAAAACGAAACACCGATTAAAGCAACATTTCCAGTGGCAGGAACTTATACAATAAAGTTGACTTTAGTTAATATGCAATCATCAGAAGCTGAAATAATAAGTAAATCGTTTACAATAGAAGTCTTAGAAGATGCTACTAATGTCAATGAAGTAAATGAAACAGGAAATGAAATAGAAAAATTGCCTCAAACAGGAAATAGTATGGTGGAATATATAATGTATATAGCAGTAGTAGTAGCACTTATAATATTTGTATCATATAAGATAAAAAATAATAAATAAGGTATAAAGAATTAGTCAAAGCATAATTTGGCTAATTTTTTCTTTAATAAAAAGGTGCGTGATATTATAAAACATAAATTAAGAAAGGAAAATCTTTTTATTCTAATAAGTATATTTGGAATATTAATGATAGCATTAATGTTCCTTGGTAAGATAGAAAAAGAAAATATCATTAATTTAAGTAGTATAGTAAATACAAAAGACCTTAATAATACAAAGAATATAGAAATAAATATATTAGGAGAAGAAGAAATTGAAGAAGCAAGAGAGGTTTTAAATTTAAAGGAATATGAGAACATGCCAGAAAATATAGAGGGAGTTAAGGTTATAGGAAAAATAAGTATTCCTAAAATAGATATCGAGAAATATATATTAGAAGAGACTACAAAGGAGGCATTGGAATTAGGTGTAACAAAAGTATGTGGACCGAATATTAATAAGACTGGGAATTTTTGTATAGCAGGACATAATTATGGAGATACTTTTGGATGGATATCTTCATTAGAAATAGGAGATGAAATATATATAACAGATACGTATGATAGAACTTTAAAATATCAAGTTTATGAAATAAATAGAGTGGATCCTTATGATACAAGTTCATTATCACAAGATACAAATGGCGAAAAGGAAATAACTTTAATAACTTGTACTTTCGGTGCTGCAAAAAGAGTTATAGTAAAAGCAGTAGAAATATATGATTAATAAATTTTAAGTAAAGAGAATATATTAAAAATGATAGCATATAATCATATTAACATATTATAGGAGGTAAACATGTTCTTTGTTATTGATAAATCTAAAATTTTTTCTTATGTAGTAGCTATTTGTACAGTAATAGTATTATTCGTGGCAGCAGCGGGATTTAATGATAAAACTGGGGAAGAGCAAGCATTAACTACGTCTACAAATATTACTAATGTAAATAATATAACTAACAGTATATAAACTTTTATGTATAAATAATTAATATTTAATAATAATAGTATTAGAATTAATTTATAGAGGTAAAAAATGTTTTTTATTGGAATAATTACTAATCAAAAAAATGAGTTATATGTAAGAAAAGAGTTAAAGGACCAAAATATTATTTTTATAAACGACAAAAATATTACCAATATGAGAAATATCAAATTTGATGCAATAGTAATAGATAGTAAATTGAATAATAAGCAAGACTTAAGAAAAATATTGGCTAACACAAAATACCTAATACTAAATGCTGATATAGAATTTGATTTGAAATTAATAGAAAATTTAAGTCTTACCATTATAACTTATGGATTTAACAGCAAGTCTACTTTTACAGTATCTAGCATAACAGAAAATAACATAATAATTTGTTTACAGAGAATTATTTTTACGGCAAATGGAGAAAAAATTGAGCCGGAAGAGTATCTGTTAAAATACGTGGAAAATATTGAAAAATATGCGATAATTTTCACAGCAATTATAGAAAAAATATATAATTAAATAGAAGATAAATAATGAAAAATTTGAAAAAATTACAAAAAAATAACATTTTATGTAGACAAAACCAAAAAAACATAGTATAATAGGTAATATGAGAAAAAACGATTTTAAATTTATTACTAGAAAAATAATAAAGAAACAAATGGGGGAGGAAATTTAAGTGAATACTTTGTATCTAGACAATAACCACATCACACTAGTGGGGAAGGTAACAAGTGAAAAAAAATTAAGCCATGAAATATATGGAGAAAAGTTCTATGTATTTGATTTAAGTGTGCCACGTTTAAGTGGAAATTTTGATAACATACCAATTACAATTTCAGAAAGGTTAATAACAGAACAAGGATTAACATTAGACAGTAAAATATCTGTAACAGGGCAATTTAGATCATACAATAGTTATGAGGGAGAAAAAAACAGACTAGTACTTACAGTATTTGCAAAAACAGTTGAATTCTTAGAAAATCAAGAAGAGGAAATACCAGTAGGAAAAGACTACATAACAAACGAAGTAGTTTTAGACGGATACATTTGTAGAAAACCAATTTATAGAAAAACACCTTTTGGTAGAGAAATAGCTGACGTATTACTTGCAGTAAATAGATCATACAATAAATCAGACTATATTCCTTGTATAGCTTGGGGAAGAAATGCAAAATTCTGTGAAACTGTAGCAGTAGGAACAGAAATAAAAATAGTTGGTAGAGT
>CALXVB010000018.1 GCA_944391855.1 uncultured Clostridia bacterium
ATGGAAGCAAGACAAATTGGCGTATTTGGAGATATGTATAAAAAAGGATATATATATAAAGGATTAAAGCCTGTATATTGGTGTACAGACTGCGAAACAGCACTAGCAGAAGCAGAGATAGAATACAAAGACGTAACAGGTTCATCAATATATGTAAAATTCCCAGTAAAAGATTCAAAAGGAAAAATTGACGCTAAAAATACTTTTATAGTTATATGGACAACTACACCTTGGACACTTCCTGGAAACCTTGCAATAACACTAGGAGAGGATTTCGACTATAGCATAGTAAAAGCAAATGGAGAAAGATACATTATAGCTTCTGAATTAGTAGAAAAAGTAATGGGAATAGCAGAAATAAAAGAATACAAAGAAGTACAAAAACTAAAAGGAAAAGAATTAGAAGGAGTACTTTGTAAGCACCCATTCTTAGATAGAGATTCTGTTGTAATAATGGGTAGTGAAGATACAGTAAATGTTGAATTAACAGAAGGAACAGGTGCTGTTCATACTGCACCAGGATATGGTAAAGAAGACTACTTAGCAGGACAAAAATACAATTTAGGTATAGTAGTAACAGTAGATGCAAAAGGACACCAAACAGAAGGTGCTGGACCATTTGCGGGTATGTACTATGCTAAAGCTAATAAAGAAATAACAAAGTGGCTTGATGAAAATGGATATCTATTAAAAGAAACACAAATAAGTCACTCATACCCACATTGTTGGAGATGCAAAAAGCCAGTAATATATAGAGCAACACCACAATGGTTTGCATCAGTAGATGGATTTAGAGAGAAAGTACTAGAAGCAATAAAAACAGTTAAATGGCATCCAACATGGGGAGAAGACAGAATGACAGAAATGATAAAAGGAAGAAACGATTGGTGTATATCAAGACAACGTACATGGGGAGTTCCACTTCCAATATTCTATTGTATAGAATGTGAAGAACCTTATGTTACAGAAGAATCAATAAAGAAAATCCAAGATATATTTAGAGAAAAAGGTTCAAATGCTTGGTATGATATGAAAGAAGAAGAACTAATGCCAGAAGGTGCAAAATGCACAAAATGTGGATGCACACATTTCAAAAAAGAAACAGATATTATGGACGTATGGTTCGATTCTGGTTCAACACACCAAAGTGTGCTAGTGGAACGTGGACTTCCATATCCAGCAGATTTATACCTAGAAGGAAATGACCAATATAGAGGATGGTTCCAATCATCACTTTTAACAAGTGTTGCAACAAATGGTATAGCACCATATAAAGAAGTATTAAGTTGCGGATTTGTTGTAGATGGACAAGGAAGAAAAATGTCTAAAAGTTTAGGAAATGGTGTATCACCAATAGACGTATGCAATAAATATGGTGCAGATATATTAAGACTATGGGTACTTTCAGCAGATTACACAATGGACGTAAGCCTTTCAGACGATATACTAAAAGGAATATCAGACGTATATAGAAAGATAAGAAACACAGCAAGATATATACTTGGAAATACGTATGACTATAACCCAGATGAGCCTGTGGCTTATGAAAATTTACAAGAAATAGATAAATGGGCATTAACAAGACTTAACAAATTAGTACGTGATTGTATAAAAGATTATGACGAATATAACTTTTCAGGTTGCTACCATGATATAAATCAATTCTGCGTGGTAGACATGAGTAGTTTTTATCTCGATATAATAAAAGATAGACTATACACAAGCAAAAAAGATTCTATTGAAAGAAGAGCAGCACAAACTACAATGTATATCATATTAGATAGTCTAGTAAAAATACTAGCACCAATGATATCATTTACTGCAGAAGAAATATGGAAGGAAATGAAACACAAAAAAGACGAACAAGTAGAAAGTGTAATGCTTACAGATTTTCCACAAGTAAATGAAAAATATGATAATCAAGAATTAACAGAAAAATGGAATAAAATAATAAAATTAAAAGACATAGTTTCAAAAGAACTAGAAAATGCAAGAGCAGCAAAAACAATAGGACACTCACTAAATGCAAAAGTTACAATATATGCGGAAAATGCACAATATGAATTTATAAAGCACAATCTAGAACTTCTAAAAACAGTATTTATAGTCTCTGCAATAGATGTAAAAGAAAATGCAAGAAAAGACGAAGTAAAATTAGGAGTTAAAGTAGAAGGGGCATCTGGCGAAAAATGTGAAAGATGCTGGATGTATTCAGAAACAGTAGGACAAGATAAAGAGCATCCTACAATTTGCCATAGATGCAGTGAGAATATAAAATAAATAAAATTTAGGAGAACCTATGAAAAATAAGGGAAAAATTAGTGTAAAAACTATCATATATTTTGCAGTTATAATAATCATTATATTAATTGGAAGGTATATATATTGTAAATATAATTTCTATGATTATGCAAAAGGAGTACGTGAAGGAGGAAATAAAACCTCCTTTACAAGAGACTCTGAAGTGCGCTATTCTAAAGATATGTATAGCTACAAAATAGAGAACAAAGAATATAATGATGCAATGTTTTATAAAACAATAGAAGTAGAGCCAAATACTGCATATAAAGTAACATGTATGGTAAAAACAGAAAGTGTTGAAAATCAAGAAAGAAAATATACAGGTGGCGCGCAAATAGCAATTAATAATACATTAGAATGTTCAAAACCGATTACAGGAACTAATGACTGGACAGAGCTTACATTTATGTTTAATTCAAACAGTAGAACAAGTGTAGAATTAGGATTTAGACTTGGCGGATATGAAGAATATTCAAAAGGAACGGCGTGGTTTTCAGACTTTAAAATAGAAGAAGGAAGTATAGATTATGATACAAAATGGAATGTGGCTTGCTTTATTATAGATAATATAAATACAACACTTACAGAGGGAGATAAAGCAGGAAGAAACGTAAACCTTGAAGTATCATATGAAGATATTTCTACAATAAAAAGAAATTTAGCAAGATTAGAAGAATCAATAAAACAAGTAAGTGGAAACAAAATGAGTATAACTTATGACCTAATGGAAATAAAAGAACCACTAACAACATTATCATATGATGCAGAAAATAAATACTATGTTGATCCAGAAGATGCAAAACCATTAATAGACGAATATATACAAAAAGAGGAGTATGACTATATATATGTAGTAGTAAGACTTGGAGACTTAAGTCAAAGTAATGAGACATTAGTAGAAGATTGGATAGGACTTGGATCTATGGAATACAATCAAATAGGATTTTCAAATATACGTCTCCCAGACGATAGAAATAGCCAGATATATCAATATTCAAGCAGTAATGCCTTTCCAGAAGAAGTATTTTTGCATGAACTTTTACACACATTGGAAAGAAATGAAATGGAAAACGGAAATGACATAGCAGAACTTCATGATTATGAAAAATATGGTTATACAGAGTATAGTTCAAATGGACTAAAAGAATGGTATAGAGCATATATGCAAAACACAATAATAGGAGGAGAAAACAAAGGACTCACTGACTTTGCGTATAAATCAAAACCTATACATGAAAGCAACTTTAAATATTCGGTAGAACTAAATTCTTTAGATGAACCAGACAATGCAATAGAAGAAATAAATAGCATAGTGAAAAGAGTAGTAGCACTATTTAAAAAATAAACCGTGGACAAGAGGGACACTCTTATTTGTCCACATTTTAACAAACTATTTTATTACGTTCTACGACTGAATAACCGTTTTTAATAAAATTTAATTTAAATAGTATATAGACATATTTGTTAGTTCCTGAGTTAAAAACTTCAAATATAATTATAAATAAATTAGGTGTGGACAAATAAGAGTGTCCCTCTTGTCCACGGTTACAACTAAAAGGAGTAATAGAAAATGCAAGTATCAGAATTTAATTATGATTTACCAGAAGAATTGATAGCACAAGTGCCAATAAAACAAAGAGATGAATCAAGACTTATGGTATTAGATAGAGAAAAGCAAACAATAGAACATAAAATATTTAAAGATATAATAGATTACTTAGAACCAGGAGATTGTTTAGTAAGAAATAATACCAAAGTAATACCAGCTCGTATTTATGGAAAAAAAGAAACTGGTGCAAATGTGGAATTTCTATTACTAAATAATAAAGAAGGAGATATTTGGGAAACAATAGTAAGACCAGGAAATAAACTGCATAGTGGTGCAAGAGTAATATTTGGAGATGGAATATTAAAGGCAGAAATTATAGATACAATGCCAGGGGGAACTAGAAAAGTTAAATTTGAATATAACGGAATATTTAATGAAATACTTGATAAAATAGGACTTATGCCACTTCCACCATATATACATGAAGAACTAAAAGAAAGAGATAGATATCAAACTGTGTATGCGAAATATGATGGCTCTGCTGCAGCGCCAACAGCGGGATTACATTTTACACCAGAATTATTAGAAAAAATAGAGAAAAAAGGAATAAAAATAGCAAATGTAACCTTGCATGTGGGAATAGGAACATTTAGACCAGTAAAAGAAGAAACAGTAGAGGATCATGATATGCATTCAGAACACTTCTATATAAAAGAAGAAGACGTAGAGAAAATAAATAGTACCAAAAAAGAAGGAAAAAGAGTAATTGCAGTAGGAACAACTTCATGCAGAGTATTAGAAACAATAGCAGATGAAAATGGATTGGTAAAGGTAACTGAAGGAGATACAAAGATATTTATTTATCCAGGATATAAATTCAAATGCCTAGATGGATTAATTACAAACTTTCACTTACCACAATCTACATTATTAATGTTAGTATCGGCTCTAGCAGGCAAAGATTTTATTTTAAAAGCATATAATGAGGCTGTAAAAGAAAAATATAGATTTTTCAGTTTTGGAGATGCAATGTTCATAAAATAGGAGGAAGTAATGAAACCAGCAGTAACATACGAATTATTACATGTAGATAAAAATTCAGGTGCAAGAAGAGGTGTTGTACATACTCCACATGGAGATATTCAGACACCAGTATTTATGCCAGTTGGCACACAGGCTACAGTAAAGTCTATGTCGCCTGAAGAATTAAAAGAAATAGGTGCACAAATAATTTTATCAAATACATATCATTTATACTTAAGACCTGGACAAGATATTGTAAAAGAAGCAGGAGGACTTCATAAATTTATGAGATGGGATAGACCTATTCTTACTGATAGTGGAGGGTTTCAAGTGTTTAGCTTAGGATCACTTAGAACTATCACCGAAGAAGGTGTTGAATTTAAATCTCATTTAGATGGAAGCAAACATTTCTTTTCACCAGAAAGTGTAATGAAAACAGAGGAAGATTTAGGTGCAGATATAATAATGGCATTTGACGAATGTGTAGAGTACCCAGCAAGTTATGAATATACAAAACAATCAATGGAAAGAACAACTAGATGGGCTAGACGATGTAAAGAAGCACATAAAACAGAAAATCAAGCTTTGTTTGGAATTATACAAGGTGGCTTTTATGAAGATTTAAGAACACAAAGTGCAAAAGATTTAATAGAACTTGACTTACCAGGCTATGCGATAGGTGGAATTAGTGTAGGAGAACCAAAAGAAGAATTCTTAAAAATGCTATACTATACTACTCCATTAATGCCAGCAAATAAGCCAAGATATTTAATGGGAGTGGGAACACCAGACTATTTAATAGAATCTGCAATAGCAGGAATAGATATGTGCGACTGTGTATTACCAACAAGAATTGCAAGAAATGGAACTGCTATGACATGGAATGGAAAAGTAGTTGTAAGAAATGCAACATATGAAAGAGATTGGCGGCCCACTTGATCCTGAATGTGATTGTTATACATGTAGAAATTATACTAGAGCATATATAAGGCATTTAATAAAAGCAAACGAAATATTAGGAGTAAGATTATTATCAATTCATAACATAAACTTCTTGACTAAATTAATGGAAAAGGTTAGAATAGAAATAGAGAATGATAATTTATTGGAGTTTAGAAAAGAATTTTACAAAAAATATGGTTACACAAAGGAATAAGGAGGAATAGCTATGAATTTAATTGAAAATGAAGAAGCAATAAAAGGAAGCAAAAACACAAAAAAGATTATGATAACAATAGTTGCATTAATAGTAATCTTATTAGTTATTTGTGTGGTCCTACTATATATGATAGATAACGTACAGAGAAGTACGTTAAAATTAAGTGTGGATAACAAAGCTACGAGCTTTAGTGACGATATGTTCATATTTGAGGACGATAATCTTTATGTTGCAATAAAAGATTTTGGTCAACTTTTAGGATATACACCATACAATGGAGATTACAAAAATAGAAGATATTCAGAAACAACAACTGAATGTTATATAGAAATAGATGACGAAATTGCTTCATATTCGTTAAATTCAAGCACAATGTATAAAAAAGAAGCTGATAGTGAAGATTATGAATATTTTGAACTAGATGAACCTGTAAAAATGATAAACGACAAACTCTATGTTATAAAAGAGGGAATAGAAATAGGTACAAACAGTGTAATACAATATAATTCTTCAAATAACCAAATATCAGTAATTTCATTAGATTATTTAGTAGAGTATTACTCAGAAGCAATTCCTACTGCAGCAGTAGTAAAAGATAATGTTGCATTTAGTAATAAAAAAGCATTGAGATACAACTTAGTAGTTGTAAAGAGTGAAAATGGATATTATGGCGTATATAGTACAGATGGCAAAGAGATAATAGGTACAAAATATAGAGATATTACATTTAAAGAGGATAGCCAAGAATTTACAGTAACAACACAAGAAAGAAAGATGGGGATACTTAGTACAGACGGAAGCACTAAAATAGAACCAAATTATGATGAAATAAAACAAATTAGCAAAGATTTAAATTGCTACTTAGTTTCAAACAATAAAAAATATGGAGTAATAAACCATAATGGAAACATAGTAATACACTTAGAATATGATGATATAGGCATAGATGAAAGCAAGTTTAACTCAAATGGATTAGATAACCCATATATATTCTTTGATAATTGTATACCAGTATATCAAAATAAAAAATGGGGTATATATGATATAAATGGAAATATACTATTACCATTAGAATATGATGAAATAGGTTGCGTGGTGGGTACACAAACAGATGTGGCAGGAACTAATGTTGTAGTTATACCACAATATGAAGCTATAGTTGTTGGACAAAATAAAAAATATTCAATAATAAGTTCACAAGGTGAAGTATATGTACCTATGATATTAGATTCAGTATATTCACAAACAATAAATGGTGAGGAAAAATATTCAATGAACTTTACAAGACAAGTTGAAGAAGATGGGAAAATGCTTGATAAGCGTTATACTTATGACGTGGATGAGTATTTTAAACAAGAAGTATTAGAATCACCAGGCACACTTGAAGAGAATGTAAACAGCATAGGCAATAGTAGAAATGAAACTGTAGATACAAATACACAAGTAAATACAAATGCAGTATAGAAAATATTAGAAAAATATATAAATACCAATATCAATATGAATATTGGTATTTTTTTGTGCATATATTGTATAAAAAAAGTATAAGGAGAATAGAAAAATGGATATTAGCAATATAACAGCTGGTAAGAAAATAGAAGATATATCAAAAGAAAAAAATAGTTTGAAAATAATAAAAGGAAGCGTAATAGCGATTATCTTAAGTGTAATTCTTTTAACTATTTATGCACTATTACTTTCATATACAACTATTTCGGAAAACACAATGGTACCAGTAATAATAACTATTACGGGGATAAGTATTTTAATAGGTAGTTCAATTAGTAGCATGCATATAAAAAAGCAAGGAATGGTAAATGGTGCGTTAGTAGGTTTAATATATATGCTTACATTATACATTTTATCTAGCATATTTTTATCAAGTTTTGAGATAAATTTAAAATCTGTAATTATGATAGGAGTAGGGATTTTAGCAGGAATGATAGGAGGAATTATTGGAGTTAATATGAAGTGAAATAAATATATTAATGGAGATAGGGGTTCCTATCTTTTTATAATGCCTTTTTTCATAAAATTTTACCCAAAATAGTTGATATTTTTGTTCTTTTAGGATAAAATCATATAGTATCTAAAATAAATAATGGAGGCAATATGATAACATTTGAAGACGTTAAAAACAATATTGAAGTAAGAGCATTAGTTGAAGGCTCACAAAAGCAACTAAATGCACTAGGATATACAGAACACTCAGTAAGGCATGTTACAATGGTTTCAAATAGAGCAGCCTTAGTATTAGAAACTTTAGGCTATCCTGAAGAGAGAATAGAGCTTGCGAAAATTGCGGGATATATGCATGATATAGGAAATTGTGTAAATAGAGTAGACCATGCTCATACAGGTGCAATACTTGCATACCAAATATTAAAAGGTATGGGAATGGATGCGGAAAAAAGAACGGAAATAATGATGGCAATAGGAAACCATGACGAGCAAACAGGAACTGCAGTAAGTGATATTTCAGCAGCTTTGATACTTGCAGACAAATCGGATGTGCATAGATCAAGAGTAGTGAACAAAAACATTTCAACATTTGACAAGCATGACAAGGTAAACTATGCTGTTACAAATTCAGATTTTACAATAAGTAAAGAAGAAAGAAAAGCAACATTAAATCTAACTATAGATACAAAAATATCACCAGTTTTGGACTATTTTGAAATATTTATGGATAGAACAATGATGAGTAAACATGCTGCTAAATATCTAGGAATTTGGTTTGAGCTGATTATTAATGACACAAAACTTTTATAATCAATATAAATTATTATAATTTTTTATTAGAAAGGAAATGTAACAAAATGAATAGAAGACTAACAATAGCACTAATTACTTTATTAATTATTTTATTATCAATTATATCTTTTGTAGGACTTTTTGTACAAAACACAAAATTTATGGAGAACCTAGTACCAGAATATAAATTGGGTATGGACTTAGAAGGGTACAGAGCAATCACTGTTGTAGTAAGTGACGAAAACAAAACAATATATTATGATGCCGATGGAAATGTTGTGACTTCTAAGGCGGAAGATGGTAAAAGTGAAGAGGTACCTGTAAATAGAGAGGAAGATTTAACAAAGGAAAATTATATAAAATCTAGAGACCTAATAAGAGAGAGATTAAAAGACCTAGAAATCGAAGAATATTTCGTAAGATTAGATGAAGAAACTGGAAGCATAACTGTGCAAATACCAGAAAATGATATGGCAGATATAGCTTCACAATTTGTTGATACAGTTGGAAGATTTACAATAGAAGATGCTGAAACAGGAGAAGTTTTATTAGATAATTCAAATGTAAAAAAAGCACAAGTTGGATATAGCTCACTATCTTCAGGAACAGCAATATATTTAAGTATAGAGTTTAATAAAGATTCAAAAGAAAAATTAAGAGAAATTTCTACAACATACACAACAACAACTGATGAAGAGGGAAATGAAGAAGAAAAGCAAGTAACATTAAAGATGGACGGAAGTACAATGCTATCTACAAGTTTTGAGGATGAGTTAACAGATGGAATATTACCAATAAATATGGGAACTGCTACAGATAATACAACTTTGAATACATACGCAGAGCAAGCATCAAATATAGCTATATTAATAAATAATGGACCATTACCACTTGAATATGAATCAAACCAAAATAGATTTATACAATCAGATTTGAGGCTAGAAGATGCAATAGTTCCAGCTATTATTTTAGCAGTAATATTAGTTATTGGATTTATAGTTTTACTAGTAAAATACAAAAAATTAGGATTATTTGCAATAATATCATATATGGGATATGTGGCAATATTATTATTAGCACCAAGAATATTTAACATAGTTATTACATTAGAAGGAATATGTGCTGTAGTAGTATCAATGATATTAAACTATATACTTCTAGCATACTTATTAAATACATTAAAGAAAATAGATTTTGTAGAATATAAAAGTGCATTTAACAAAGCTTTCTTATCTATAATATTAGTATTAGTACCAATATTAATAATAGGAGTAGTATTATGCTTTGCAGCATGGATGCCAGCATTTAGCTTCGGAACAGTGCTATTCTGGGGAATATTAATAATGATGCTATACAATGTTAGTATTACAAAGGTATTATTCTTAAATAGTGTAAAAAAATAATAGAAGAGAGGGCAATAAAAATGAAAAAAGTAGTATATGCAATTTTAATATGTATCATAATTGCTGGAATAGTAATTATTTCAACAATTGGATTAAAAGCAGATATAATATATAGCAAAAATGTTGAAATAGACGTATATTTAGGAAAAGTATTTGAAGAAAACGATATAAATGGAATAGTAAACGAAGTATTCCCTAATGAAAGAACAATAATTCAAAAGATAGAATTATTTGAAGACATGTTCTGTATAACTTTAGCTGATACAAGAACAGATGAAGAATTGGATTCTAAAGTAGAAGAACTTGTGAGCAAGTTAAACGAAAAATATGGTACAGAATTAAAAGCAGAGGATATAGAAATACGACATAATCCAAAAGTAAATTTATCAAGTATAGTTATACCATATGCATGGACATTAGGAATAAGCATAGTTGTTATTTTAGTATTTGTAGGAATACGTTATAAAAAACTTGGAATAATAAGAACATTACTTACATACATACTATCAATAGCAGCTGTAGAAATGGTTTATTTAAGTATCTTAGCAATAGTAAGATTCCCTATAAATAGAGCAGTTATTCCAGTAGGATTACTACTATTGATAGTAGTCTTAGCAGTATTAGGCTTCACAAACGAAAAGAAAGTAACTCAAAAAGCCGTAGAGGGAAAAAAGAAAAAATAAAATTAAATATATAACAAAATAAAAACACCATTAATAATATATATTAGTGGTGTTTTTTTCCACGGGGAGTGAAGTAAAATGATTAGATTTTTAAGACGAATTTGGTACAGAAGTGCTAGTAATAAAGATATTTCGTATAAAGAATTAAAGAAATTCATAAAAAATAAAGAGATATACTTGATAGACGTAAGAAGCGGACAAGAATATGAGGAAGGTCATTTAGAAGGTGCTCTAAATATTCCTTTATACAATATTGAAAAAGACATAGAAAAAAATATTAAAAACAAAGATGATACAATTATTCTATATTGTTCAAGTGGAAGTAGAAGTAAAAAAGCAAAAGAGATATTAGAAAAATTAGGTTATGGAGAAGTATATAACTTAAAAGAAGGAATTGACAAAATTTGGATTAGTTAATTACAAGCACTATTTTTAAAAAATAGAATAAAATATGTATATCTAATAACGATTTAGTAGATAATATTTATTAAATAAAGAAAGGGGATTCTTAAATGAAATCGTACTGTATAAAAACGGATAATGAAAAAATAATAGAATATCTACTAAATAAAATTTCAAAACTAGACCTTCCTAATATATATTATTGCAATAAATCCTTTAAAATATACGAAAATGTTATTGTTCATTATAAAGAAGAAAATATAGATAAATTTATTAATATAGTTGCAGATATTATTACAGAAGCAATAATAGAATTTTATCAGGATAAAATATTAAAGCGAATTATAAATGTAAACTATTTTTATTTTGATGAATTAGAGCGAAAAATAATATTAGAAAATTGCAGAGAATTTACAAAACAAGAAGGGGAAGAAATAAAAGAAACTGTATTTATGGGAGTAAAGAACTATATATTAGAACATAGAAATATCGTATTAGAAGGAGTGGCTAACTTTAGAATAAATGAATATATAAAAATTTTAGATAATATAGTGGATATGGCTGTAAATAAATATATAATCGAAAAAGAATACAGAGAATTTATAAACCTTTTAAAAGTATATGTTAATTCTACAGAATCCAAAACAGATATACTACACTTAATATATACAAATGGAGAATCAATATTACTAGATAAAGATAAAAATATAATCCAAATAGACTACAACTTAAATAATGCAAAATATTTATCAGATATAACCTTTTCTTCAAATGATATTGCATTAAATACTTTACTTAGCTTGTTGCCTAAAAAAATAGAAGTACACATTATAAATATAGAAGACGAATTTATAAATACTCTAAAATTAATATTTGAAAATAGAGTAAGGATATGTACTTCATGTAATATATGCAAAACATATAAAGCACTTAATAATATAAAAATAAGCAAGTAATATTTACTATTCCTTCAGATTGTGATAAGATATAAATGCTAAAATAATTACAATCTAAAGGAATAGTCTTTTTATTTAAGACCTGTCCCTAAATCCGACAAGTTTGTCGTTTTTAGACCTGTCCCCAAAGGTGACAAAAGTGGCAGTTTGAGGTAGACAGGCTACCTATGTGACAAGGAGGAGTAAAATGGAAGAAAAAAAGTTAGTAACAATATTAATACCAGCATATAATGAACAAGAAGTACTACATATGTTATATGATAGGCTAAAAAAATTGATGGATGAAAATACTAAATATGATTTTGAAATATTATTAGTAAATGATGGAAGTAAAGATAAGACTCTAGAGATAATGCAAGAATTAAGAGAAAAAGATAAAAGAGTTTGTTATCTAAATTTGTCTAGAAATTTTGGAAAAGAAACAGCAATGATAGCAGGTCTTGACTATTGTAATGGAGATGCAGTAGTTATAATAGATGCAGATCTTCAAGATCCACCAGAGCTTATACCAGAAATGCTTAAGTATTGGGAAGAAGGATATGATGACGTATATGCTAAAAGACGTTCTAGAAAAGGAGAGAGTTTCCTTAAAAAATTTACTTCTACAATGTACTATAAAGTATTACAAGCTTTTACAAAAATCCAAATACAAAAAGATACAGGTGATTTTAGATTATTAGACAGAAGATGTGTAGAAGCCTTAAAGTCTATCAGAGAGTCACAAAGATATACAAAAGGATTATTTAGTTGGATAGGATATAATAAAAAGGAAATTTTATATGATAGAGACCCAAGAGCAGCAGGAAAGACAAAATGGAATTACAAAAATCTAGTAAATTTATCAATAGATGGTATAACTTCATTTACTACTTCACCACTTAGATGGTCTGCTTTTATGGGAGTGTTTGTTTCAATGGTAGGTTTTATATATATGATATATATAATTATTAAAACTATCGTATCTGGAGTAGACGTACCAGGCTATGCATCAACAATGGTTGTAATATTATTCTTAGGAGGAATCCAACTTATATTCCTGGGAGTAATAGGAGAATATGTAGGGAGAGCCTTTTACGAAACAAAAGGAAGACCACTATATTTTATTGAAAGATATAATGAAACAAAAGAAACAAATAAAAATTTAAATAAACCTAGAAATTTATTATAATATGTGATATAATGTTTAGGTCGTTTAATTATATATTTATATATTTATGTTCGTTATAAAAATTTAGAAAGGAAGATTTTATATGCCAAGAAAAACAAAAATTATTTGTACTTTAGGGCCAGCAGTAGATGACCAAAAAATGATGGAGGGATTAATAAAAGCAGGAATGAATGTTGCTAGATTTAATTTCTCACACGGAGATTATGAAGAACAAGGAACAAGAATTGAAAACTTCAAAAATGCGAGAAAGGCAGTAGGTTTACCTGTTGCAATGCTTCTTGATACAAAAGGACCAGAAATAAGAATTGGAAAATTTGCTACAGGAGAAGCATATTTAAATGAAGGTGATACATTTACACTTCTAAATGAAGACGTAGATGGAGATAATACAAAAGTATCTGTATCATATAAAAATTTATACAATGAAGTAACACCAGGAACTAGAATACTTATCAATGATGGATTAATTGAAGTTGTTGTAGAAAAAATAGATGGAAAAGACGTTGTATGTAAAGTAGCAAATGGTGGAAGATTATCAAATAAAAAGAGTATAAATATACCAAATTCAAAAATACAATTACCAAGTATGACAGATAAAGATAAATCAGATATATTATTTGGTATAAAAAATGGATTTGATTATATAGCTGCATCATTTATAAGAAGAGCAGAAGACGTAATAAACATTAAAAAAGTATTAAAAGAAAATGGTGGAGAATACATAAAAGTTATTTCTAAGATAGAAAATAGAGAAGGTATAGATAACTTTGATGCAATACTTGAAGTATCTGATGGTATAATGGTTGCAAGAGGAGATTTAGGTGTTGAAATACCAATGGAAGAAGTTCCAATAAGACAAAAAGAATTCATTAGAAAATGTGGAAATGCAGGAAAAATAGTCGTAACAGCAACACAAATGTTGGAGTCAATGGTAAATAATCCACGTCCAACAAGAGCAGAAGTAAGTGATGTTGCAAATGCTATATATGACCAAACAGGTGCAATAATGCTATCTGCAGAATCAGCAGCAGGAAAATATCCTATTGAATGTGTACAAACAATGGATAAAATAGCAAGAGCAATAGAAGGATCTATAAAATATTGGAAGAGATTTAAAAATAGAGAATTCCCAGTTATAGAAAAAGATTATGAATTCAACTTAAATTATTCAACATGTATGACAGCAATGAATTTAGATACTAAAGCAATATTTGCATATACAGACACAGGAAGAACAGCTATGAACTTAGCAGGATTTATGCCAAAATGCCCAATATATGCAATAACAGCTAATGAAGAAGTTAGCAAACAATTAGCATTAGCATGTAATGTAAACCCTATACTTGTAGAAAAACAAGATAGTATAGATGACATGATACAAGCAGGAGTAGAAAAAGCAAAAGAAGTAGGAATACTAGAAAAAGGAGAATTAATAGCTATTGCTGGTGGTGCGTCAATACTAGATGGACAACATTCAGACATAAACAAAACAATAGGTGGAATTCTAAAAGTAGAATAAAAAAATATATAAGTATAAATACTATAAAAAAAGGTATAACTATAAGTAAATAGATATAGTTATACCTTTTTTGTGTTTGAGTATCAATTTACATAAACTAGGCATATTATGTAATATAACATATGAATAGGAGGAAAGTAATATGTATAATAGATTCAGAGGATGTAATTGTATGTGTTACAACAATGACAATCAAGTATTAGAAAATGTATGTGATAATGTTTCTAGTTATAATTCAGGATTTAATAATGATTGTTGTAATTGTAATGACGACTGTTGCGAAATGAATAATTATAATTGTGGTTGTGGTTTTGATACAGAAGAGAGTGTATTTCCAAATAATCCAATGTTAGCACAAAGCTATGTACCAATACAAACATTAGATAAAACTTTTACACCTTGCTGTGGATTAAAAAATGGAACAATATTTCCAGAACTAGTTAGTCCATATGAGCCTTGTCAAAGCATAGAATTTATAAACTATTTAAAAAGAAGAAATACAATAGGAGAGGGGTGTAATGGCTAATGGAAAATAATGAAGAAAATAGAAATTGTAATATGCAAAATGACTGTAAATACAATGTACAGGGGATAAATGCTGCATTTGGATACAATACAGCTACAGCACTTAATGATGATTTAAATTGTTGCAACAGTTGTAATATGGAAGAATGCATGCAAAATAGAAACAGAGTAAGACAAGAAATGATGAAACAAATAAAATGTTTAAGTTTTGCTATAGTTGACATATCAGAATACCTTGATACTCATCCAGACGATAGAAAAGCAATTTGCTTGCATAAAGAATATTGCAACCAATTAGAAGAAATAAAAGACAAATACCAAAGAGTATTTGGACCACTAACTATTTATTACCCATGTAATAAATGGAGATGGCTAGAAGAACCTTGGCCATGGGAAAGGAGTGATTTCAATGTGGACTTATAATAAAGTATTACAATATCCAATAAATATAAAATGTCCTAATCCAAAACTTGCAAAATTTATAATATCACAATATGGTGGTCCAGATGGAGAACTAGCAGCATCTTTAAGATACTTATCGCAAAGATTTGGAATGCCAGATCAAAAATCGAAAGCAATATTAAATGATATAGGAACAGAGGAGTTAGCTCACCTTGAAATGGTAGGAACTATAGTTCATCAATTAACTGATGGTGCATCTTTAGAAGAAATAGAAAAAGCGGGACTTGGCGCATACTATACAGACCATGGGGTGGGTTTGGAATCTATCCAAATAAGAATTTAAATAAATTGATTTAAAAATTAAAATAATTGTTAAAATAATTATGTAATTTCAAGATACGATTAAAATCTTGTTTACTATTAATAATATTAAAAATATAAATTGTATCAGTTTTTTCTGATATGTAATACATAATTCTATATGTTGAATTACGAGATTTTTTATAAATAATTTCTCTAAAATGCTTGTCCGATATTTCAGGAATATATCTACCAATATACGGAGAATCTTCTAAATTATAAATGTGAAGAAGAATGTTCTCATTTGTTTCAATAGCATTTTTTAACGAATATTGGTAGTTATAATAATAAATATCTATAAGCGATTGTCTAGCCAAATCGTTTACTACTACTGTCATATAATGCCTCCATTTCTTTTTTTAGTTGATCTAAAGTAATTGTTCTGCCGTTTTTGATAGCATCAGCACTTTTAATTAGTCCTATAAAAACATATAAATCATATAATGAACCATAAAATGTACCATCATCAGTTGGTGCTTTCTTTAGAAGTTCACTAATTTTTTCCATAGGAATATCTTCCTTTATACTCATAATAATCACAATCCTTTCTTTAATTAAATTGTATTTCCAATTAATGACCTTATACATTCTTTGTCATTTTCGGATAAATCATCAACACCATAAGTATCAACATATTTTTGAGTTACTTCTTGTAGAATTTCTTTCGTACTTTTTTTCAAGACTTCTTCATCAATGTTGTATGGTAAAGATTCAATTACATTAACAAATTTTTCTCTTATTGGTGACATATTTAAAACTCCTTTCCTTGAAAATTTACTAATAGTATATCATAAATCTACTTAAATTACTATGATTTTATGTGAATAATTTGTAAACTTTAGATACTATACTAAAAATTCCAGTGAATAACAACATCTTGAGTATTTTTTTGCTTGTCTTTTTCTCCAATTTCAATATAATCTATGAAACTATTTACAATATCATAATTAAGTTCTTTAAAATCTTTAAAGTGATTAATTATTTTTTCTTTTTGCTCTTTTATGAATTTACTGTTTAACTCTTTTTCTTTTAGATTAGATAAGTCATTTTCGATTTTTGATAATTCTTTTTGCTTTGCTGATTTATCAGATAGAAAAGAAGAATTTAAATCATCAAATACATCTTCAGGGACTTTACCACTTACTTTGTTTAAATACAGTTCTTTTATTGCTTTATTTATATCTTCCATTTCTTTAGAAAGTATATCTATTTTCTTTTGTAATAACTTAGTTTTATTTAAGTTATTATTTGAAACAAATAAATCATCTGATATTTTATCAAAATTATAAAAAGCCAATATTTTTTCTCTAATTTTTTCAGTTACTAAATTTTTTAGATTTTCGTAACCAATAGAATGGGTTGTACAAGTACCATATAATTTTTTAGAGCCTTTACAAGAAAAGTAAATATAATTTCTATCATTCCTACATTTATAAAGTTTTGTGCCACAATCTAGGCATACTAACTTGTTAGCAAATAAATGAACTTCACCATTTTTACATCTTCTTGTTTTACTTTTAAAAATCTCTTGAACTTTATAAAATTGTTCTTTAGTGATAATAGGTTGGTGCGTATTTTCTACAATAACCCATTCAGATTTAGGTTGATTTACCATTTTTTTAGATTTGTAGCTTACTTTCTTATTATAGCCTTGTACTAAATTACCAATATAAACTTCATTTTTTAAGATTTTGCTAACTGTAGATTCACACCAATAGTCAATATTCTTTCCTTGGTTTTTAAAGTTAATCCCTTGTGATTGTTTATATTTAGTAGGTGTTAAAATACCTTTGTCGTTTAATATTTGAGCAATTTTAGTAACACCATTTCCTTGTTCATAAAGGTTAAAAATAAGTTTAATAACATTAGCTACTTCTATATCAACAACAAGTTTATTTTTATTCTCTGGACTTCTTTTATAGCCATAGCATACAAAAGAGCCAATATGTAATCCTTGTTTTCTTTTACTATCAAAAGTTTTTCTAATATTTTCTGATAAATCTTCTAAATACCACTCATTAACTAAACCATTTATTTGCCTTGATTTTTTATTTCCTTTATCTAAAGTATCAACATGATCTACAAGACTTACAAATCTAATATTCCACTCAATAAATTTATTATGTAAGTATTTTTCAACTACTTCCATATCACGAGTAAATCTACTTTGAGTTTTGCATAGCACAATATCAAATTTATGGTTTTCAGCATCTTCTAATAACTTATTAAATTCAGGTCTTCTACTATCAATTCCAGAATAATCCTCATCACAGTAAATATTATAAATATCCCAACTCCTTTCTATTGCATAATTAATTAGCATAGATTTTTGATTTTGGATACTTTCGCTTTCATCGTTTTCATGAAGCTTGTCATCATCTTCACGAGAAAGCCTACAATAAATTGCAACTTTCATAAGTTTACCCTCCAATCAGTATACTACTCATTTTGTACAACCACATTATACAGAAATAAGTAGTTTTAATCAATGCTATTCGCAAATTCTTTTACAATTAATTTATTAACAATTGCTTGTATATATTTTGTAATATCATCTACATTGTCATATTTATTTTTCTCAATAACATTAAAATTAACTTTTTCACACATAGCAAGTTCCTCCTTTTAGGCAGGAGTCCTAATACTCCTGTTATATTAATTTGTATTCAAAAGGGCTTGTATTTGTGCAAAAAAATAAAGCCCTTTACATTCTTGGCTTTTAAATATACAATGCAATTTTAATATAAAAAAGATATGTGTTTTCACTCACATATCAGTATTGAATAATTTTAATCATTATCATCTAAATTATCAAATAATTTGATGTCATAAAAATCTTTTAAAGAAATTCCAAAACTAATACATATATAATGGATAGTATCAGAAGATGGGGCTTTTCTAATAACTTTAAAAATACTTCTTATAGTAGAGGGATTAATTCCAGAAGCTATTGCTAGTTGATTTATATTCATATTGTTTATTTTACACAATTCATCTATTCTTTTTCTCGTTGTTTCTAGCAAAGTCATAATATCCCTCCTATTCTCACAAGATTTATAAAATCAGTATAGCAAATATAAAGAAAAAATATGCGTGAAATTTCACGCACGAGCATTGACTTTTATATGTAGTAATGGTATAAAAAATATATAGTTGTAAACTTATGAAAAGGAGAAAAGTTTAATGAATAATAAAGTAGTAAATAAACAAATACCATTAGAAACAATAGTAAAAGTTGCTAATCATTTAGAAGATTATAAAGAAAAATATGATAAAAAATTTGAAGTAGAGGAAAATAAAAATAAGAATATCCCTTATGGAGAAAAACAATGGGAATATGAAAATGGAAATACAACTATAAACTATACAATTGAATTTAAAAATGGGAAAAATATAACAGAAAGCGATTATAACTGGTTTCTTGGAAACTTAAATGAGCCTCAAATTATAAAAAGTATATCCATTGATTTATATGTTAGTTTTTATACCAAAAGCCCGAATAATACTATTAATGATGTATATAATAAAATTAATGTATCACTTTATTTTAGAGAATTTGATGTTACTATAGATATAGATACTACAAATCAAGAAAATAAAGCTCATAATTTATATTCAGAAGTAATGAATATATTAGAAGATAATGAAGATAGATATAACAAAACAATGAAACACAGAAAAATAAGAACACAATGTTTTACAATATCTATAGGAATTATTTTATCTTATATTTTGTATATTATTTTAAAAGTTAATGCAGATAAAATTTCTCCTGTATTTGCTGAATATTTAAGTAATAAATATATTTTAGTATTTGGACAATGGTTTGTGGCAATTTTATTAGGAAATGTATTTTCTTATTGGTATATATTATCACTATATAGACCATTATTACCAGAAACTAAATATGCAGGTTTTAACTATTCAACAAATAGAGGCAAATATACAGATGATGTAGACGATTTTATAGAACATTCAGAGGTGCATTTCGGAAAATATTGGGATGCAGAAAAAAGAAGAAACAGAATTGAAAAAATATATAAAATTACTAAAATAATTTTACTTGTACAATTAGTGATAAGTGTTATTTTATTTTTAACAATAAAATAATTTTTTAAAGGGGCAAATATGAAAACTAAAGAACAAAGATATAATGAATTATATAGTAGTGGATTAGTAAGTTCTATTAAAAATTTATTTGCTAACAGAACTGATATTAGTGAAGATTACTATGTTTTAATGGCTGATTATATAGATTCTATGAATGAGATTAGAGATGAAATGTTAATAAATCCAACAGAAATAGCAAGGAGAATGCCAGAACTTGTAAAAAGTATTCAAGAAACAAATTTGGGAAATGTTTATAATCAGAATGAAGGCGGAATCTATGGGCGAACTGATGATGGTATTATAACAATGAATCAACTGCTTAGTTATGAAGATAAAAAATTATATTTCTTCCATGAATTAACACACGCTTTACAAACTTCTCATGAAAATGGCAGAGAACAATGTGGTTTTTATGATGGACATAATGGAATGTTCCTCACAGAAGGTGCTACACAATATACTGCTGAAATGCTATATCATGTTTCTAATGGTACAAATTTGGAATATAGAGAACAACCCAGAACAGTACGAGGTGCAAGCAATAGAACACCATATAGCCCATTAAGTGAATATCAATATAATGGTAATGTATTAGAATTACTTGCGAAAACTATGGATTTACCTCTACCACAGGTTTTAGCTTTAGGATATAAGAAAGATGGTAGAGAAACACTAAAAAATATATATGAGAGTATGGAAGGAAATCAAGGTAAATTTGATGAACTAATGAATAATTTAGAACAAATATATTCAATTGATAAATTGATTATTTATGGATATAGTGAACATTTACAAAGTCAAACTCCAGAATTATTTAATATGGCAAATGATGATCATACACCTTTTAGAGCAAATTTTGATACATATAATGAACTTATGAATAAAACTGAAAGGGAATTAGTTGCAACATATATGGAAAATCATGATACGGAATATGTTTTGCAACATTATAATGAAATTGCACAATTTTTGACTACACCAGAATTAAAGAATAATTTTCTATCAGCAATACAACAATTAAGCCAAGACTTGCAACAAAATAATATTATAAACTTAAATGAATATAGACGAACACAAAATACTGGGGTGCAACTAGAAATGCCAGAAGGTTATTCAATTAATGAATTTGGAGAAATAATTGGACCTACTAGACAGAAAAAGCAAGAGCAAAGTCCAGAGCCAGAACAGCAGCAAAATGAAAACAAATTAACATTAAAACAAAAAGTAGCACAATTTTTACAGAGAAATAATCTATTTATGAATTTATCTTTTGTAGATAAATTTGTGCGTAAGCAACTAGATGTATTACCACCTGCGACACAAGAAATAAGAAATACAAATACGAGGGCAGTAGGTAGAACTAGAGAAGATTTTATGAATGAATTAACAAATTTTGGACAATATAGAAATTTACCGCCTATTCAAAGAATGTCTGACCCAGAAAGACTAGCACGAATGCAACGAAAAATGGAAGAAAATCAGCAATCTAATGATGAAAATGAAAGAAATTAAAAATTAAAAGAAAGAGGTATTTGATTATGATTATTAATGGAAAAAGTATTTCAACAAAAACAGAATTACTAGATATAATAAAGCAAGGAATTAATATTTTAGATTATGTAAAAGATGAAAGAGATATTGATTTTGTAACTAATGCAATTATGATTGAGAAAACTGAAGAAGATACATATTATGAAGAAACTGCTGAAATAGTATTTAAGTCAATATTATATTATGTATTATTTACTGAAGGAGAAACTAAAACTTTGAACAGATGTAAAGAAATTGCTAAATACGGTATGGATGGGACAGATGGAATTAATAAAATAAGAGATATGGTTGCAAAAGAAGAAAGAGCAAATGTGTTATTTAAACCAGTTGAAATAGCTTCAGAAACAACGGCAAAAACAGTATTTGAAAAATTAAATGAAAGATTATCAAAAATATAAAATAGTTTAAGAGGAGTAGTTCTCCTCTTTTATAATTCTAAGTCCCATTCTTTTTCTATTTCTTTATGTTCTAATTGTTTTACAGGGTCAATAAAAGTACGAGTTTCTTCTTGAAAGTCTTTAATTAATTCTTTAGATTCGCCTAAACCGAATTTCTTGTAAATCCAACTTATAAATTTATCAACAGTTTCATAAAATTTATCTATAATTTTGTGTAAATGATTATTTTCTTTCATATATATTTTTCATTTGGATAGATAACAAACACACACCACATGGGGTAGACGTATATCCACAGTCGGCTGCAGGCATGGCTTTTAATGCAAACTGCTTGGCTTGTAAAGGAGATCCAATAGCAAATTTACAAGAGGACTTAGCAGCGGAGCAAAAGGCAAGGGCAACCTATGAGAAGTTAATTGATTTATGTAGAGATGACCCAGATGTATTAGACCCACTTAAATTCTTAAGACAAAGAGAAATAGTTCACTTCCAAAGATTTGGAGAAGCACTTCGTGGGGTACAAGATAAATTAGCAGAAAAGAAATTTTATATGAATGACATGATGAACAACAATAATTGTAGCTGTAATTAAAAAGTTTGCTAATGATAATAGTGTGGTACTGATATATGAGTACCACATTATTATCATTTATTTTCCTGTTAAAAAATACTTAACAAATAAATTTTGATTTGATATAATAGTAAAGTAAAATAAAAGAGAGTAGAAAAAATAAGGGGGAATTATTTATGAAAAAGAAAGTTTTTATAGTAATAGGAGTGGTCTTAATATTAATGATACTTGCAATAATTGCAGCAATATTAATATTTAATAAGGAAAAACCAGATAATCATTCGAATGAACTAGCAGGAATAGAAGCAGAGGAACAAGTGCCAGATAATGCTATAAGCAAAACTGAAACAAAAGTAGGATATTATGCTGACGTAGATGGAGATAGTCAGCCAGATGGAGTAATATATGCGGATTTAGCAGTTGCAAAAACTGGAGAATGGAAAGATGAAGATGGAACATATTCATATGAAACAATTACAAATACAAAAGATTATTATGTAAGTCAAACAAATTATGAAGGTCCTTTTGGAACAAAAGACGTATTAACGGCAATAGATGGAGATGGAGAAGATAGATTTTATGTGATGGCATTAGAGGATTTTAATGTTGACGAAACTTATTGCTGGTATGATGATGCGTATGGAAATATGCACAAGTTTACAACAGGATTATCAACAGATTTTGGAACAGGGAGAGCAAATACTGAAAGTATGGTAGAAAAATGGAATACAAATACATATGGCAATCAAAATAATGATGAAACATATTTAGACATGTGGGCTGTAATACAACAAGAAGTTGCAAATGGCTGGTTTGTTCCATCAAAAGGAGAATGGTGTGCTTTTGGAGATAATCTAGAGATAACTTCAGATAATTATACAAATTATAACCTTGTAGAGTGGTATTGGTCATCATCTCAATTATATACTTATGATATGGCATGGTGTGCATGTTTTGACCTAGGATATGTAAATTATAGTGCTGTGAATTTAAACCGTTCTGTACGATTAAGTACAACTTTTTAATAAATGAATCAAAATATAATATCAAAGAAAGCTAAAAGTGTTATAACTGCAAAGTTTAGACTAAATAAAAAGGAATAAATAATACTGGAAATTATTAATAAACTATGGTAAAATATTTTACATAAAATTATCTGGCAAAAGCCAGTTTAGATATATAGAGTCCATAAACAAAACTTTGTTAGGAGGAAAAAGCATGAAAGTTAGCAATGAGAACATTAAAAAAGCACGGGACCTTCTTGATGAATTGGAAACGTTAGAAGGGGCAATGGAAGTCATGAAAAACTATGATGCCAAAGTATTTGCTCTCTTCTGGACAGGACACAACGACAACACGAAGAGGACGCGCGAGGTAAGAGTGCAAGTATCTCAAGAAATGTGCAGTAAGCTTATGGATGAGGTGCAAGACAGAATCTTTGAAATAAGAAAAGAACTCGAGCAACTGTAAATGTGGATAAGGTGGTGCTTTTTAGCGCCACCTTTGTTATATATATAAATACAATAACTTATTTAAGAATATATAAACATGTATGAAAGATTAGAGAAATTATCTTTTATTTAACATTTATGATAAAAATATATACTTTTATTTTTTAAAATGATATAATTTCTAATAAATAAAAAATGGAAGGAATGTGAAAAGTAAATGCCAAAGCAGGTTTTTGCAGAGTTAATAGATAAAAAAGAAATTAATAAAGAAATATATAAATTTGGTGTAAAAGCAGATGAAATTGTAAATATAGCAAAACCAGGAAATTTTATAGAAATTAGAGTATCTGATGGAACAGATCCGTTTTTAAGAAGACCAATAAGTATATACAATTTAGATAAAGAAAATGGCATACTAGAATTTATATTCCAAGTAAAAGGAAAGGGAACCAAAATACTTTCTACAAAGAAAATAGGAGAGAAAATTGATATAATAGGACCACTTGGTTTTGGTACATTTAATTTTGATAAATATTCAAATATAGCTATAATAGGTGGAGGAATAGGAATTTTTCCTCTATACGAACTTTCAAAAGAAGCAATAGCGCAAGAAAAGAGAGTTAGTGCATATTTAGGATTTAGAAATAGAGAACTAGTTATGCTAGAAGAAGAATTTTCTAATGTAACGAGCAAGCTTAAAATATGTACTGATGATGGTAGTTATGGTGAAAAAGGATTTGCTATAGATTTACTTGCAAAGGATATTGAACAGGAAAAGTACGAATGTATATATGCATGTGGACCTACTCCAATGCTTAGAACAGTTAAAAAATATGCAGATGAAAATAATATAAATTGCCAAGTTTCATTAGAAGAAAAAATGGGGTGCGGATTAGGTGTATGTTTAGGCTGTGCGGTAAAAACAGCAAAAAGTAGTAAAGAAGCACCAGAATATTTTCACGTTTGCAAGGGTGGACCTGTATTTAATTCAAAAGACGTAGATTTTTAAAAGTTTGAGCAATAATATTTATAGAGAGGAGAGGCAAAATGCCAGGTTTTGTAATACATATTGCTGTAGGAAAGGAATATATAAAAAAGCATAAAAATGAAATAAAAAACGAAAGTGAGTTTTTCAAAGGAATACTTGCACCAGATATGATTAGCTTATTAAACAAAGATATTGAAAAAAGCAAAACACATTATGGAATATGGAAAAATGGAGAAACAATTGTATTTTTTGATAAATTCTTTAATGACGAAAAAGTAGATATGAATAACGACTATTGGAAAGGCTATTTCATTCATTTACTAACCGATTCTGATTTTTATTTAAAATATTTTAAAGAAGAAACATTAGAATTGAGAAAAAATAAAGATAAATACTATTATGATTATGAATGCTTAAATAAAAGTTTAATGAAAAAATATCATATAGATAATATTGAAGATGAAAATGTTACTAAATGTATGGGATACATAAACGGTACACCTAAATATTTAAAAGAAGATAAAGTGGAACAATTTATTAATGATTTTTCAGATATAAGTATAGAAGAACAAATTAGATTAATAAAGAAGAAAAATATATAAAAAATTAATAAGTAGAGTCATAAAGGAGAAAAAATGAATACAAAAATTAATTTTGCTGGAATTGAAATGAAAAATCCAGTAACAGTAGCAGCTGGAACATTTAGTTATGGAAGAGAATTTAGTGAGTTTTTTGATTTAGGAAAACTAGGTGGGGTTATAACAAAAGGCACTTCTTTAAAGCCAAGAAGCGGAAGTAAACCATCAAGAATATGTGAAACTGCAAGTGGAATGTTACATAGTATAGGACTTCAAAACCCAGCAATAGAATATTTTGCAAAATATGATTTGCCGAATTTAAGGAAATTCGATACTAAAATAATTGTAAATGCTTGTGCAAATTCTATAGAAGAGTATATAGAATTATGCAAAATCTTAGATACTTTGGATATAGATGGAGTAGAACTAAATTTAGCATGTACAGATACAGAAAATAGAGGACTAGCATTCGGAAATACATACGAAAGTGCTAGAAAGGTTACAAGTGAAGTAAGAAAAGTTTTAAGAAAGCCTTTAATAGCAAAACTAACACCAAATGTACCAGATATAGCTTCTATAGCAAAAGGAGTAGAAGATGGAGGGGCTGATGGAGTATCTTTAATAAATACTCTACTTGGAATGAAAATAGATATACATACAAGAAAGCCAGCACTTGGAAATAACACAGGAGGACTTTCTGGTCCAGCGATAAAGCCATTAGCTGTTAGAATGGTATACCAAGTATCTAAAGCAGTTAATATTCCAATATTAGGAATGGGAGGAATAGTATCTGGAGATGATGCAATAGAATTTATGCTAGCAGGTGCTACAGCTATTTCTATAGGTGCAGGTAATTTTATAGATCCATATACAAGTATAAAAGCAATAGAAGGCATAGAAAAATATATGGAGAGATATGATATAGAAAATGTTAGTGATATTGTAGGAAAAGTAAAAATTAATTAAAAAATTTCTAACAGTTTTCTAACAAAATTATCCTCTTAATATTGACAACGATTTTTTTGTGTGCTAAAATATACGTTGTCAATAGAAATGCGGATGTGGCGGAACTGGCAGACGCGCTGGTCTTAGGAACCAGTGCCAACGGCGTGGGGGTTCGAGTCCCTTCATCCGCACCAATGACGTATCTGTTCGAACTAATAGAACAGAATTGATACAAAAATCAATCAGAAAATGAATCTGGTTGATTTTTTTGTTGCCTAAAAACAATATTAAAATCATCCAAACGAAAGGATGGTGCAAGTAAATGAAGATAATTAAGCAAGAATTACAATTTGAAGAAAGTCTAAAGCAAAGACTAGAATTTATATGTGAATTTTCTAAAGTTACTCCTACTTTTATTAATGGTAGTATTAGAAAAATTGAAAAAACTAATCTTACATATATTGAACCACATAGAGTAATTATTAAAAATATTACTTTTTTAGTTTTTAATTACTCAAATGATGTGTATATCTCAAATTTGACTAAAAAGATTAAACTATCAGAGTTAGAAGAATATTTGAAAAATATATAATTGTAAATAATTGACATTTCTTTAAATCGTGATATAATATAGGCAATTGATTATGTATAGTTGTTCGTAAAGAACTATACAATTACGTGTACTTTGAAAAATTTATATTATATTACAATTATATTGTATTTTATTTTGTGATAAACGGATTTAAGAGATGTCAATGGTACTCGTATTGTACTTTGATGTCTCTTTTTTGTTAGATTGGAGGTAAAAAATTGAACGAAGAAAAGAAAAAATGTGGGTTATATATGAGAGTATCAACAGAAGACCAAGCACGTGAAGGATTTAGTCTTCCAGAGCAAAAAGAACGATTAGAGTCTTTTTGTAAATTTAAAGGTTATGAAATAGTAGATTACTATGAAGACGCTGGAATAAGTGCTAAAACTGGTAACCATAGACCAGAATTTGAAAGATTAAAAGATGATATAAAGGCTAAAAAAATAAATACTATTATTGCCTTAAAACTAGATAGAATAACTAGAAGTATTTATGACTGGGAAAATTTAATGACTTTTTTAGATGAGAATAATGCTTATTTAGACTGTGTTAATGATGA
>CALXVB010000019.1 GCA_944391855.1 uncultured Clostridia bacterium
AATATTGCTTTTAAACTGCATTTAATCGTACAAATTGCTTTTACTTTACAGAATTGCATTTAACTTTTCACTTGACGAAAAATTTAGCTACATTATATAATTAATATTGAAATAAAAATAATCTTGGTATATAATTATTGTATTGTAATTAAAGAATGCAATTAAACAAAAAGGAGAGATTTTTATGTTAAAAGAAAAATTATTAGAGGATTTAAAAAATTGCATGAAAGACAAAAATGTTGTTAGAAAAAATGTAATACAAATGGTTAGAGCAGCAATCTTACAGGTAGAAAAAGATAAGCAAATTACATTAGACGATAACCAAATAATTGACATAATTGCAAAAGAATCTAAAAAGAGAAAAGACTCTTTAGTAGAATATGAAAAAAGTGGTAGAGAAGATTTAATAAATGAAATAAAAGAAGAAATAGAGATTTTAGCTGAATATTTACCAAAACAATTATCTATAGAAGAAGTAGAAGCAATAGTTAAAGAAGTTATAAAAGAAGAAAATGCTACTTCTATGAAGGATATGGGAAAAGTAATGAAAGCAGCAAAAGAAAAGATAGGTGCAGCATCAGATGGTAGAACTATAAATGAAGTAGTAAAAAAGTTATTATCATAAGAATATAAATTATTGAATAAAAATATATGTATTATATATTGACAAATAATCTATATATTATATAATAAATAATCATATAAAAAAGGGAGTAGCTTGATTAATTATTAATCAACAACACATAAAATGGTTAATAGCCTATAAGATTTAGGTGAGCGAGACTTTTTTGATTTGTATTTAAGTAAAAAATTAGTATTAATTAATTATTTAAATATAAATTAAAAAAGGTCTTTTATTTATGTCATTTTAACGGTATAATTATTTCATGAATGTAGAGAATAAAAGAAAAATGTTTTTACTTAAAATAATTATAAGAGGAGAGATTTAAGTTGGAAAAAAATTGGTTTAACAAAGAAACAAGCGAAATTGAGCAAGAACTGAAAACAAATTTAAAGCAAGGATTAACAAAAGAAGAAGTAGAAGAAAAAAGAAATGAATATGGCTATAATGAATTAAAAGCTAAAAAGAAAAAAAGCTTATTTGTAAAATTTTTAGAACAATTTAAAGATTTTATGATTATTGTACTAATTATTGCAGCAATAGTATCTGGAATAGTTGGATATATGGAAGGAGAAGGAATAACCGACTCACTTATTATCCTTATAGTTGTTATTGTAAATGCAATAATAGGAGTGGTACAAGAAAGCAAAGCTGAAAAATCTTTGGAAGCTCTTCAAAAACTAAGTTCACACGTAGCAAAAGTTGTACGTGATGGAAAAGTAGAAGTTGTAGCTTCAAGAGATTTAGTACCAGGAGATATAGTAGTACTAGACACAGGAGATTATGTACCAGCAGATTTAAGAATAATAGAAGGTGTAAATTTAAAATCACAAGAATCATCACTTACTGGAGAATCTGTGCCAGTGGACAAAAATTCAGAAGTTATAGCTGATAAAAAGGTTGGTATTGGAGATAGAACTAATATGCTTTTCTCATCTTCACTAATTACTTATGGAAGAGGAAAAGGTATAGTAGTAGAAACTGGTATGAATACAGAAGTTGGTAAAATTGCTACCATTATAAATGATACAGAAGGAACTGCAACACCACTTCAAATTAAATTAAATAAACTTGGCAAAACACTTGGTATAGCAGCCTTAGCAATATGTATATTAATTTTTGTTATAGGTATTGCTTATGGAAATGACATAATAGATATGTTTATGACAGCAGTAAGCTTAGCAGTTGCAGCCATCCCAGAGGGATTAGCAGCTGTATCTACTATAGTTTTGGCTATAGGTGTTCAAAGAATGGTAAAGAAAAATGCCATAATTAAAAAGCTTCCGGCAGTAGAAACCTTAGGAAGTGCTACAGTTATATGTTCTGATAAAACAGGAACATTAACACAAAACAAAATGACTGTACAAAAAGTATTTACAGATGGTAAATTAAGCAATGTAGAAGACATAACTAAAATTGAGAATGGTTTAGAAAAACTAATGTATACAAGTACATTATGTAATGATACCAAAATAGGAGAAAACAACAATTTAACAGGTGACCCTACAGAAACAGCATTAATAGATTTAGGATTTAAGATTAAATTTGATGTTGTAAATACTTTAAAATTACAAAGAATAAAAGAATATCCATTTGATTCAGATAGAAAGCTAATGACCACAGTAAATAAAGTAGGAGATAAATATATAGCATATACAAAAGGTGGAATAGATGAACTTTTAGCAAAATGTACTAAATATGAAATAAATGGAGAAATAAAGGACAACTTAAATGAATATAAAGAAACAATAGAAAAATACAATATAGAAATGGCAAAAGATGCTTTAAGAGTTTTGGCTATGGCATATAAAGAACTTGACCACGAACCAACAGATGAAGAAATGAAGCACGTTGAAAATGATTTAATATTTGTTGGTATGGTCGGTATGATAGATCCACCAAGAGAAGAAGTAAAACTAGCTGTAGAAAAATGTAAAACAGCTGGAATAAAGACAGTAATGATTACAGGAGACCATAAAATTACAGCAGTTGCAATAGCAAAATCACTAGGAATACTAGAGAATGAGAATGAAGCAATAACAGGTAGTGAACTTGAAGAAATGTCTGATGAAGACTTAACAAGAAATATTAGACAGTATTCAGTATATGCAAGGGTATCACCAGAACATAAAGTACGTATTGTAAAAGCATGGCAAGCAAATGGCGAAATAGTTGCAATGACAGGTGACGGTGTAAATGATGCACCTGCATTAAAAACAGCAGACATAGGATGTGCAATGGGAATAGTTGGTACAGACGTATCTAAAGAAGCTGCAGATGTAATATTAACAGATGATAACTTTGCAACAATAGTATCTTCTGTAGAAGAAGGTAGACGTATATATGATAATATTTTAAAAGCAATACAATTCTTGCTTTCAAGTAATGTTGGAGAAATAGTAACATTATTTATAGCAATATTAATAACTCCTTGGTTAGGAAGCACATTTGGAATAGATATAAATTTAATTGAAGTATTACTTCCAATCCATATATTATGGATAAACTTAGTTACAGACTCTCTTCCAGCTTTAGCGCTAGCAGTAGACCCTGCAGAAGATGACGTAATGAACAGAAAACCTAAGAAACAAAAGGGTATATTTACAAAAGGAATGACTTGGAGAGTAATATATCAAGGATTTATGATAGGACTTCTTACACTTGCTGCATTTGTTATAGGTTTAGCAACACCAGATGACAAGCTTCCAGAAATGGTTAGAATAGATAACGCAATATATAGCGTAGATGAAATAGATAATCTAGAAGAAGTTTTAGAAAATGGGGCAGAAATAGTAGAAAAACAAGAAGTAAAAGTAGAAATTGGTCAAACTATGGCATTTGTAACATTAGCATTTTCAGAACTAGTACATGTATTTAATATTAGAAATAATAAAAAATCGATATTTAAAACACATCCATTTAATAACAAAGTATTACTTGGTGCAATAGCTGTTTCAGCAGCACTTATGCTAATAATATTATTTGTACCAACATTAAGACATTTATTCAGTATACCAATATTACCAATGAATAATGTACTTGAAATAGTTGGATTAGTATTATTACCGCTAGTTATAGTTGAAATATTTAAACTATTTAAAATAAATACTTCTAAAGACGAAGCTTAGAAAATAGATAATAAGTAAAGTATAAAAATAGGCATGTAAATAAATGCATGTCTATTTTCTTTTATTAACACTAAATTTTTTCAACTATCAAGCAAAAATTTAGCTATTATATACCATTATGTATCAATAAATAAAACAAGAATAAAAAATAAAAACTATTGATACCCACAAAAAAATTTGATAAAATGGAGATATAATTTAAATAGCAGAACTATATTACAATTAGTTAGGAGTTACGATAATAATGTACCACATAGATATAGTAGGAATGAGGAAAAGGAGAAATTTAAAAATTGTTATAGCAATCATAATAGTATCAATAATATTAGCCTTATGCAGTATAGGGTATATTATTCATAATAGAAAAGTAGCAATGCTTGCTTCTACAAATATAGTTGTAGAGGATACAGATAATATTATTGCAGAAGAACAAAAAAATACACATGAGAATATTGACACAAATAATAAAGAAGAGGAGATTAAAGAAGAAAAAGTAGAGAACAATGATAATTCATCCGATAAAAACAACAAAGGGGATGATAGTAATAAAGATGAATCGCAAGAAAGTAATACTGATCCTGTAGTATCAGAAGAAAAAAACAAAAATAAAGAATTTATAGATAAAATAAATAATATATATAATGGAGAAGAAGGTAAAAGAGTATTCTTAACATTTGATGATGGACCATCTGAATCTGTTACCCCAAAAATATTAGATATATTAGATAAATATGACATAAAAGCAACATTCTTTGTACTTGGTTGTAATGCAAAGTCTCATCCAGACATAGTTAAAAGAGCTTATGATTCAGGCCATTATATAGCAAATCATGGATATTCTCATAAGTATAGTAAAATATATAAAAATACAAGTACAGTTTTAGAAGAATATAATAAAACAGAAGATGCAATAAGGGTAGCAATAGGAAATCCAGAATATTCAAGCAATTTATTTAGATTTCCAGGTGGTGCATATGGAGGACCTTATGAAAAAATAAAGAAAAAAGCAAGGAAAGAACTAAATAAGCAAGGAATAGCATATTTAGACTGGAGTGCACTTACATATGATGCAGAAGGGGCAGATACAAAAGAAGAAATATTATGTAACTTAAAAGAAACCATGAATGGCTGGAATAATGTAGTTATTTTAATGCATGATGCACCAGATAAAGAAATAACATATAAGACTTTAGAAGACGTAATAAAATATTTAGAGAAAAATGGATATGATTTTAAAAATATATATGATTTAATATAAAAATGTGGACAAAAGGGACACTCTTATTTGTCCACACTTTAGGAGGTAATAAATATGTATGACGTTATTGTAATAGGAAGTGGACCAGCAGGTATATCTGCAAGTATATACTTAAAAAGAGCTCAAAAAAATGTATGTATAATAACTGATGGGAATTCTGCACTTAAAAAGACTAATAAAATAGAGAACTATTATGGTGTTGAACCTATTTCAGGAGAAGAATTATATAATATAGGAATAAAACAAGCAAAAAATTTAGAAATTCCAATAGAAAAAGATGAAGTAACTAATATATCTTTTGAAAAAAACTTTATTGTAAGAACCGTAAATAGTGAATATGAAGCAAGATATGTAATAATAGCAACAGGAACGAATAGAGCAGCGCCTAAAGTAAAAGGAATAAAAGAATTTGAAGGAAAAGGAATTAGTTATTGTGCAATATGTGATGGCTTTTTCTATAAAGATAAAAATGTAGCAGTGGTTGGAAGCGGAAACTATGCAATACACGAGGCTGAGATATTGAAACTAATTACAAATTCTGTAACTATTCTAACAAATGGGCAAAAAATGATAGAAAATAGAGCAGCTTCAGATTTTGAAGTTGATGAAACACCAATAAGAGAGTTTAGAGGAGATAATGTAATAAAAGAAGTAGAATTTGAGAATAATAGTACTAGAGAAATAGATGGTGTATTTATTGCCATAGGAACAGCATCAAGTGTAGATTTAGCCAGAAAAATTGGTGCAGTAATAAAAGGAAATAATATAGTTACTAATGAAAATATGCAAACTACAGTAAGAGGATTATATGCTTGTGGAGATTGTACAGGAGGATTACTGCAAGTTAATAAAGCTGTATATGAGGGTGCGATTGCTGCTCTTGATATAATAAAAAATATAAATTTAAGTTAGGAGGTAAATTATATGTCAGTTATAACATTAAATAAAAATAATTTTGAAGAAGAGGTATTAAAATCAGAAAAGAAGGTATTAATAGACTTTTGGGCTAGTTGGTGTGGACCTTGCAGAATGATGTCACCAGTTATTGATGAAATAGCAGAAGAAATGGGAGATTCTATAAAAGTAGGAAAGATTAATATAGATGAGGAAAAGGACTTAGCTATAAAATATGACGTTATGAGTATACCAACATTTATAGTATTTAAAAATGGTAATGAAGTAGGAAGAAGTGTTGGAGTACAAGATAAAGAAGAAATAAAGGCTATGCTTAAATAAAAGTGAAAGATTGGAACAAGGGGACACACAATGCGTTTCATTTTTGAAACGCATTGTGTGTCCCCTTGTTCCAACTTTTATAAAAACCTCAATTTAATATATAAAACTAAAATATATAAATTTTGTATCAAATAAATGTGTTTTTGTATAAAAAAGGTACAAAGTTAAATAATAAATGATAGAATTTTGTCGAAAAAGGTTGAAGATTGAGGAGGGATAAAATGAGTAATTTACAAGAGAGAAGGTATAAAGAAGTAACTCCAGAAGAAACAGTAAAGAAATTAAAGAATTTGTTAAATAAATTAGGAATTGAAGTAGAAGAAAAATGGTCTAATGAAAGTAGTGTAGGTACATATTCTTTAAGAGTTACAGTTAAAGGAACTGATATTGGACAAAATGGAAAGGGCATGACTAAAGAATTTGCTATGGCCAGTAGCTATGCAGAGTTTTTTGAAAGATTTCAGAATGGAATGTTTAGATTTAGAATGGAAAAGCCAACAGAGCAGATTCCGTTTTCAAATTCACCTGATGAAAAGCATCTTACAGTGGAAGATGCAATGGACGGAAATAACAGCTTTTTTGAATATATTTTAAAAGAAAATGGAAAAGGTAATTTAAGAGGAAAAGAAAAAATAGAATATATAAAAGAAATATTAAATGAAAACTCAAAGTTAGTACCAAAGGAAGATTACATATATTTACCATACTATAGTGTGAAAAATGAGGATATAGAATATATACCAGATAGATTATTTAGCTATCTATACGATACAAATGGAATGTGTGCTGGAAATTCAAAAGAAGAAGCTTTAATAGAAGGATTATCCGAAATATTAGAACGATATGCAGGTACAAAAATGGTTAAAGAAAAAATAACTTTACCAGAAATACCAATGAGCTATATAGAAAAGTTTCCTAAAGTTAAGAAAATGGTGGATAAATTAAATAAGAATACAGAATATTATTTTAGATTAGTAGACTGTTCCTTTGGAGGTAAATATCCTGTTGCAGGGTTATATATATTAGAAAAAAACACCGGTAGATTTGGATTTAAATTAGGTGCACACCCAGATTATGGGATAGCGATGGAAAGATGTTTTACAGAAGCAGCACAAGGAAAGGATATATATGAGTATGCAGAAAATTGTATATTTGACTTTTATGATGGAGAAGGAACAGAAGATAGAAACTTAACAGAATACATATTTACACATTTTGCAGCAGCGCCATATCAAGCAATAGGAAATAAGCCAGATTATGAATTTACAGAAATGCCAGAAGTTTCAAATTTAGATAATAAAACTATACTTAAAAACATGGTAAATGCTATCCTAGAAGAAGGAAAAGACATATTAATAAGAGATGTTTCAGTATTAGGATTTCCAAGTTTTAGTATTGCTGTACCAGGAATGAGTGAGGAAACTTTTGACCCAAAAGCTACGCATTTTAATTTATTTGTTACGATGCAAGCTCTTCTGAAAGATTTTCAAAATATAAATGTTAGTAATATAAAAGAAGTTATACAAATAATGGAAGTTATAGTTAAAAAAATTGGGTATGAAAAACTATCTATTTTATTAAGTTTAAAGGACATGAGCATACTACCATGTGAGAAAATTGGAATGGGTGCAAAGTATTTTCTAGCTATTTTATACATTATGAACAAAGAATATGAAAAAGCAAGTAAGATTTTAGAAGATTTAAGCTTCATATCAGATAATTTAGTAGAAAATCCAGTAGAAAAGATTACGGTCAAAGCCACATATTATTATGCTGCAGGAATGGATAAATTAAAAAGCCATGAAGAGACTATGTACTATATTAGAATGTTGTTTGATGAAGAAATTGCAAGTTATATAGATTCAAGTTTTAAAGATTTAAAAGATACTTTAATAAATCATTATGGAATTACAGAAGATGATTATGTAGATAATGATGATTCATACTATTTGCCATTTATGAAAAAATTTAGAGAAGAGCAAAGAGATAACATAATAAATCAAAATGATAATAAGGAAATATTCTCATAATCTCATAAAAAAATACAAAATTTTTACTAAAAACCAAAATTTAATAAATAAAACTATAATAAATAAAATGCTTTATAGACAACTATTAGAAGTACTATACTTGATTTTTATTATGTGTTTTGATATAATACATATGAAAAGTTTTTATATAAAAATTTTGTGAAGGGGGAAATGATTATTCTAGATTTAAGAAAGGAGAAAATGATGAAGATAAAAAACAAATTATTATTAATAATGTTGATTGCCACAATATGTTTAATTGCTATAAGTTGTATAAATGTTGTAAGTGCAAAAACAGAAGTTACTGAAGATTACACATTAGAAGCAGATTCAACAGAAGCTATAGTAGTAAAAAGTGGTAGTAATGTCACAATTAATTTAAATGGTTATGACTTAACAGTAGATGGAGATGCTATTACAATTGAAAAAGGAGCTACAGCTATAATAAAAGGCGAAGGTAGCGTAGTAAATAGTACTCAAGGTGCTATTGTGAATCTTGGAGGTACAGTTACAGTAGAATCAGGTACATACAATTCAACAAAATGGTATACTGTTAAAAATTTAGGCGAAATGGTAATAAAAGGAGGAGTATTTACTCAAGGCACAAACAACACAGGAAATGCTAGCCTTATTGCTAATGGATGGTATGATGGTTTAAAAACTGGTAATGCAAATGATAGAAATGTTCAAGTTCCAACAGGAAGTGAGCCCGTAGCTATATTAACTATAGATGGTGGAACATTTACACAATATACTACTACATCTACAATTAAGAGTGATGACTGGTCTAAAACAACTATAAATTCTGGAGAATTTACTAGTGTTAATGGTACTCTAATTCAAGCTACAGGTGATGTAGAAGTATTTGGTGGTAAATACAAAGGATTCTGTGATATCTCTTTATTTTATGGTAATGGTTCAGAGGGATATGAAGCAACTAGATTAAATATATCTGGCGGAGACTTTGATGCTAAATATATTATTAGAACTTGTACAACAGGAACATTAACAATTACAGGTGGAACATTTAAAAACTTAATAAATGTACAAGATTCTACAGATAAAAAAGATTATTCTAAAACTATAACAGGTGGAACATACAACTATGACGTAAAAGACGAGCTTGCATCAGGATATTCTACATATAAAACAACTTCAGGATATGAAGTTGCAAAAACAGGAGAAATATCTATAGAATCTAATGAAATTATTATATCTAAAGGCTCAATAAAAGATTTAGGAATAAGTGTTACTAACAATTTAGAAAAATATTTAACAATTTCATCTAGTGATGATTCAATAGTTTCTGTTAAAGATAATAAAATTACTGCTAACCAAGTTGGAAAAGCTACAATAACAGCAACTCTAGCAAATGGAATGACTAAAGAAGTAAGTGTGGTAGTATATGAAATAATTGCAGAAGAAAATACAGATGAAGATAATTACACTGAACAAGTTGTAAATGAAATAGTAGAGCAAATAATAAGTGGAGAAGAAATTGATGGCTTGACTTCTGAACAAAAAGAAGCTATTGAAACAGCTATTAAAAATGGTGAGAAATTAGTTGTTAATGTAGCAAGTGATGTAGTTGATAGCAAGAAAGTAGCAGAAGATGCTCTAAAAGTGGAATCTATTATAAAAGATAATGCAAAAATTGCAGGATATTATAATATTGATATAATTATTAAGGATGATCAAGGAACTGAAATAACGAAGCTTTCTCAATTAAACAAAGCAATTCAAATAACTGTACCTATTCCTGAAGGAATTTCAGAAGTTGAAGAAGGATATACAAGAAAATATACAGTTGTTAGAGTTCACGATGGTGTAGCCGAAGAATTAGAAACTATTTATAATGAAGATGGAACTTTAACATTTAGTTCTGACAAATATTCTACTTATGCAATCACATACATTGATACTTTAAATGATAATGCAAAAGAAGATAATATAGAAAATCCTGTTACTGGAGATAATATTATTATTTATGTTACATTATTAAGTATTGCTACATTAGGAATGCTTATATCAACTAGAGTAAGAAATAAAAATTAAGATAATAATGCAACACACAAAAAAATTATATAAAAACAAATAAAATATGCACTTTTCTCTTTACATTAAGTGCATATTTTATCATATATAAATATATTAAAAAAATTGCAAAAGGCAGGACGAATTTATGGGTAAACATTCAAAAAATAATAAAGAAATAAAAAAAGAGAAAAAGGAAAAAAAGCAACATGATAAAAAAAATAATAAAAAATTATCATTTAAAATAATTATTATTTTTCAAATTATTTTTCTAGCAATTATTATTTTTTCTATTATTGAAATATATAAATGGTATAAAGAAAATAAATCGAATAATGAAATTACAAAACAGATTTCAGATTATGTAACAATAGATAATGAGAAAGAAGAAAATGATAAAGATAAATACAGTATTGATTTCGAAGCTTTAAAACAGCAAAATTCTGACACAGTAGCTTGGATAAAAGTTAATAATACAAAAATAGAATATCCTATTGTTAAAGCAGATGATAATTCTTATTATTTGACACATAGTTTTGACAAAAGTTATAATTCAGCTGGATGGATTTTTGCAAATTATAAGAATAAATTGGACGGAACTGATAAAAATATAGTCGTTTTTGGACATAATAGACGTGATGGTTCTATGTTCGGAACTTTAAAAAATGTTCTGGATGAAAGCTGGTATAATAATGAAACAAATATGGATATAATATTTGCCACAGAAGATAATAATTACAAATATAGAGTATTTTCTGTTTATCAAATATTAAAAGAAGATTATTATATTCAAACAGAATTTGATGACAACGAATTTTCAAAGTTTATAGAAGAAGTAAAAGAAAGAAGTATTAAAAACTTTAATGAAAAAGTTTCAGAAAAAGATACAATCTTAACTCTTTCTACTTGTGCGAATGATAATAAATACCGAGTCGTGGTTCATGCAAAAAAAATAGATTAATTTTATTGTAAAAATTATATAATAGATAGTTTAATAAAAGGTGGTAAATCTGGTTGAAAAAATTACAATTCTTTTTCAACCGGATTTATGTTAGAAAGGAAAGAATGAAATGAATTATGAGTAGCAAGATTACATTAAATGCTAAGATAAAATTTATAAAATAAGAAATTTTAAAAAAAGAAATCTTTCCATAAATTAATTATACAATGTAACGTTTTTCCATCCATACTTTTTATAACAATTATATGTTTACCATCTTTATTTGAATATAAACATTTAGAGGTATCACCTAAAAGAATAGCTGTTTTATACATTATTTCGATATTACTAAATTCGCTATTTAAATATACTTCCTCTGGTAAAGCTTCATATGCTAAATCTAAATAATTTAAATTATGCATGTGTTTATTTACGTCTATATCTCTTCTTTGTGTAGTGTATACATATTCATTAGAAAATTCGGTTGGTTCTTCTAATTTCTTAAATGTAAAATCAGGTAAAACAGTTCTATCCTCAGGATGATATCTATCAATTATATCATCAGTTATTTTGGTAATTCCTCCTGTATCTGCATTAACTAAAGTCCACCTAGTAGTAGCAATACATGTAAGATTATTATTCTCGTCAAAAACTTCGAAATCACGAAGAGTGCTTACCTTTGAAGAAGCTCTTGCCCATGTTTTAATTGTTACATTTTCTCCATATTTTAATCTTCTAAATATTTGTACTTTCCAATTTAACTGCACCCAAGATAAATGAGTATTAGGTATATCAAGAATTCCATAACCTGCTGTATCTGAATGCATACAAGCTGTATTTTCTAAAAGTGAAAGTAATCCTTTATTTGTGATTAAGGCATTACTATTTACTTTACTTATATCTACTCTAGTTTTATTTTCAAAAACTGACATATTAAATACCTCCGATAAAATAAAAACTATTAAAATAATATAAATTTATATTTTATAATCATATTTCTTTACTATCTACTTCTAGCATCTTTTCCATTGCTTTATAAATTTTAGGGAAAAGCTTTTTAGTATTAATTGGTTTCATTTCTTTATTCACAATAGCATGAACTGTATAACCAGTATTAATAGGTTTATCTAGGTTGTTTTCATTAAAAACCTCGTAATAAAAAATAACTCGTGCTGGAGATAATTTATTTACTCTTGCAGTTACGATAAGATTATCATCATAATATGCTGGGCTATAGTATTTTGAATTAAGCTCAACTAGTGGAGTCATAATGCCGAACTTCTTCCATCTTTGAATAAGGAAATCCAGCTTGTTTAGATAAATCTGTTCTAGCAAGTTCATACCAAATAGGATAGACTGAATGATGAACAATTCCCATCTTATCTGTTTCTGCATATCTAACTGTTACTTTACTTTTTGAAATCATATCTAACCTCCTTAAAAATAACGAATAGATTATACCACAGAAAAATATAAAAATAAAGAAAATTAGTAATTTGTTATCTTGTAAAATAAAATAAACTATGATAGAATTTGAGCAAATGGTAGGTTGGATGAAAAGGGGGAAACTAAAGAATGGCAAATGATAATGTAGCAAAGTTATACAAAATATTAGATGTCTTAGAAAAAGCAGGAAAAGACAAAGATGAGATAGACGAAATTAAAAAGCTAATAGATTATGGAAAGTTAGAAGAAGCCCTAAATAGAATTAGAAAATTAAATAGCCAGAATAAAGAAAACAAGCAAGATAATAAAGAAGAGACTAGTAAAGCAAAGAAAAGTGATGATGGGGAGACGAAAAAAAGAGGAAGAAAGAAAAAAAATAAAGAAGAGCAAGAAGAAAAAATAGAGTCAGAGGAAAACTTTGAAGAAGATTTGCCAGAAGAGAATAATTATATTAAAAATGATTCTGATGAGGAAATAGAAGAAAACTTTGAAGAACAAGAAGAGGAAGAAGCAGACACTATAACAACAGAAAGTGATGAAACTAATAATTACGATGATGACGAAGCTGATAAAGTAGTATACAAAGAGGAAGTAAAAAAGCATGAGTCTATTTATCCTGTAAAATTAAGAAATGAAGACCTAGAAAAAACATACATAGGATTACTTCTAAATAATCCAAAATTAATTGCAAAATACTATATGATAAATGAAGAATGCTATTTTGATGACCCTAATTTATTAAATATATATAAAAGCATTTTGTTTACAGAAGGAGGAAAATTTACACCAGAAATAGCGAAAAAAGGATTTAACTTCTCAGTAGACAATAACGAAACATACATGCTAAAACAAAAATTAAAAAGTGAAATATCAGAAAAAAACACAAATTCTGAAAAGATATATACAGAATTAAGAAAACTATGTATTTTGAGGAAAAATTACCTAGAAGAACCTAGAGAAGATATCCAAGAACAAATAATAAATATAATAGACTATGAATTGTATGATAAAATGTCGCCAGATGAAATAAAAGCTGCAATAGTACAAGTAAGTGTTACACAAAAATTTAAACAAGCAGTATTAAGTGAGGATTTAACAGAATTTTTAGAAAAAGGAGAAAATAACTTAACAAATGGATTAGAGCTTCCATTTAATATATTAACAAGTGTATTCAAAGGAATTCGTAAAGGAGAGACAATGGCTTTTGCAATGCCATCAAACTCTGGTAAGAGTAGATTTACAATTAATCTATCTGCATATACCGCATTTGTACATAAAAAGAAGGTACTAGTAATTTCAAATGAAATGTCTGAAGACAAAATGAAACTTTGCTTAATTACTACAGTATTAAACAATCCAGAAATACAAAAATTACATGGACAAAAAATAAGTAAAACAGAAGGAGAATTGCTAGAATTCAAATTTAGACCAAGCAAAGATGCAAAGGTAAATGTAGATGAAGATGGATTTATACTTCAAGAACCAAATGAGACAAGAAGAGAATTTGTAGAAAGATTAAAAAAAGTATCAGATGAATTTAACAAAACAATAGCCGTAACAGACTGGGTAAATAGCCAAATAAATAATTCAATTTATTTTATAAATATAACAGACCATACAAATGATGAACTTCAAAAGGTAATAATGAATTACTACTATAAAGAAAAAATAGAATATGTATTTTATGATACTTTAAAGACAGATACAGCCAATATTGGAAATGGAGAAGAAATAAAAAGAACTGCAACAATACTTTCTAACTTAGCACAAAACTTTAATATGTTTATATGCTCTACTTTACAATTAGCAGAAAGTACAACACTTCCAATAAACTTAACTGTAAATGATTTAGCAGTAAGTAGAACAGTAAAAGAGGTACTAGATACATTATGCTTAATAAAACAAATAGCAAGAGACGATTTAGATAAATACGAATATTCATTAGAAGAAGTAGATACAAAATTCTTTGAGTTAGAAAAATTTAAAGATCCAGATGTAAGATATTATGCTTGTGTAGTAGACAAAAACAGAGCTGGTGCAAAACCAAAAGTATTATTTAGACTAAACCTAGCATATAACATTTGGAATGAGCTAGGATACCTAAAATTAAAGGTAGGAGAATAATGAAAATTAAATCGTGGACAAAAGGGACACACATATTTGTCCACGCACAGCAGGGAAAGAGGAAAAGTGAAAGAATTAGAAAAGTGTGAAATATGTCCACATAATTGCAAAGTAAATAGAGAAGAAGGTAGACTTGGAAGATGCAAGTGTAATGATAAAATAAAAATTGCACTTGTATCAACACATGAATTTGAAGAACCCTGTATAAGTGGTAAAAATGGTTCGGGTACCGTTTTTTTCTCTAATTGTAATTTGAATTGTATGTATTGCCAAAATTATGAAATAAGTCAACTTGGAAAAGGTAGAGAAATAACTATAGAAGAACTTGCAAAGATTTTCTTGAAGCAACAAGAAAAGAAAGTAAATAATATAAATTTAGTAACCCCAACAATGTATGCATATCAAATAATAGAGGCAATAAAAATAGCAAGAAAAAATGGACTAAAATTACCAATAATATATAACACAAATGGATATGAAAAAGTAGAAACAATAAAAGCGTTAGATGGGTATATAGACGTGTATTTGCCAGATTTAAAATATTATTCAGACACACTATCAAAAAAATATTCTAATGTAGATAAATACTTTGAAATAGCAACAAAAGCTATAAAAGAAATGTATAAGCAAGTAGGACAAGCTACATTTAATGAAGAAGGAATAATACAAAAAGGAGTTATAGTAAGACATTTAATTTTTCCAAACCATTTGCAAAATACAAAACATATACTAAAATGGATAAAAGAAAATTTAGGAGACATATATGTAAGCATAATGGCACAATATTTCCCAACATATAAAGCAAAGGGAGATAGTGAAATAGGAAGAAAACTAACAAAAAAGGAATATAAAGAGATAGAAAACTTTTTATTTACCTTAGACTTAAAAAATGGATACATGCAAGAACTTGGAGAACATGAAGAAGCGTATGTACCAAAATGGGATGATTAACCTGTGGACAAAAGGGACACTCCTATTTGTCCACAGAATAATAATATAGTAAAAAAACATTAAAAATGTGGACAAAATAGAGTGTCCCTTTTGTCCACAGGAGGAGTAAAAAATGACAGAAGCTGATAAGAATTTTATTGAAACTTGTAAAAAGATTATTAAAGAAGGGTATTCTTCAGAAGGAACTCATGTAAGAACCAGATGGCAAGATGGAGAAGAAGCTAACTATATTTCTATAGTTGGAGTAAGTAATGTATATAATGTAGGAGAAGAATTTCCTATGATAACACTAAGAAACAATAGCAAAACTGTAATAAGGGCTATTGATGAAATATTATGGATTTGGCAAAAGAAATCTAATAATGTTAAAGATTTAAATTCACATATTTGGGACCAATGGATAGATGAAAATGGAACTATAGGAAAAGCTTATGGATATCAATTAGGAAAGAAGTATGAATTCAAAACAAAAGATGGAATAAAAGAAATGGACCAAGTTGATTATGTACTATATTTATTACAAAATGATCCAGCAAGTCGTAGAATAATGACCAATATATTTAATTTTGAAGATCTAAAAGATATGAGATTAGAACCATGTGCTTATGGAACACAATGGTTAGTAAAGGGTGGAAAGCTACACTTAATACTAAATCAACGTTCACAAGATATGCTTGCAGCAAATGGTTGGAATACAATGCAATATGCAGCTCTTTTATGCATGTTTGCACAAGTTACAGGCCTAGAGGTTGGTACACTTACTCATAATATTGGAGATTGTCATATATATGATAGACATGTGCCTATTATAGAAAAGCTAATAGAAGCAGAGCCAATGGATGTTCATCCTAAATTAGTTATAAACAATCCAACTAAAAATTTCTATAATTTTAAAGTAGAGGATTTTGAAGTTCAAAATTATGATTATAACAAAGATATTCAAATAGGAAAAATACCTGTTGCTATATAGTTATAATAGTTATACAAAAAATAATTAAAAACAATAAAACGGAGGAAAATATGTTAAGTATTATAGTAGCTATTGCAAAAAATAATGTTATAGGAAAAGATAATAAATTAATATGGCATCTGCCAGAGGATTTGAAAAGATTTAAGAGACTAACAACTGGGCATAACATAATAATGGGAAGGAAAACTTTTGAATCACTCGGGAGAGTACTTCCAAATAGAAAGCACATTGTACTTTGTAATGATATGAAATTAGATATAAATGATGAAAATGTAGAAATAGTAGATAGCATAGATAAATTAAAACAATATGAGGAAGCGGAAGAAGAAAGCTTTATAATAGGTGGTGCAACTATATATAAGCTATTGCTACCTAAAGCAGATAAGTTATATATTACAAAAATAAATCAAGAATTTGAAGGAGATGTATATTTCCCAGAAATAGATGAAAATGTTTGGAAAGTAGTAGAAACTGAGAAGGGTATAAAAGATGAAAAAAATCCTTATGATTATGAATATGTAACTTATGTAAAAAAATAGATAAAATACTAGAAAACACTTGACAAATTAATAAAAATAGTGTAAAGTATATTAGCATTACAAAATAATGCTAATGTATTTTTGTCTTGATTAGGAAGTGATAAGATGGAAAAAAAGGTTGAAGTAAGTATTCTTTGCCAAATATATGGCAAACTTTTAACTGAAAAACAATATGAATTTATAGATGACTACTATAACAATGACCTATCACTTTCTGAAATAGCAGAAAACAATAATATAACAAGACAAGCAGTAAGAGACGTAATAAAAAAGGGGGAAAACAAACTTTTCGAATTTGAAGAAAAGCTTTTAATTATGAAAAAGATGCTAAAACAGGAGAAACAAATACAAGAAATAATTTCAGAATTAAACAAAATTAAAGACAATTCATCAGATAAGAAAATAGAAAAAATTCTAAATAACGTTAGAAAAGAACTAATTTGTTTAAACTAGATATAAATATAGTTTAAAAATAAAGGGAGGAAAACAGTATGGCATTTGAAGGATTATCTGCTAAGTTACAAGAAGTAACAAGAAAATTAAGAGGAAAAGCAAGAATTACGGAATCAGATTTAAAGGAAATGTTAAGAGAAGTAAAACTTGCACTATTAGAGGCAGATGTTAACTATGCAATAGTTAAAGAATTCATAAATACCATACAGGAAAAAGCGCTTGGTCAGGATGTTTTAAAATCATTAACACCTGGTCAACAAGTTATAAAAATTGTTAAAGATGAATTAGTAGAACTTCTTGGTGGAACAGAAAGCAAAATTAATTTTACACCAAATCCACCAACAGTAATAATGCTTGTAGGTCTTCAAGGATCTGGTAAAACTACAACAGCCGGAAAGCTTGCAAACTTACTAAGAAAACAAGGTAAAAAGCCACTTTTAGTTGCATGTGACGTATATAGACCAGCAGCTATAAAACAACTTCAAGTTGTTGGAGGACAGCTTAATATACCAGTTTATGCAAATGAAAACTCAAAAGACGTAGTTAAAATAGCAAGACAGGCAATAGACGTTGCAATGAGCAAATTAAATGACGTAGTAATACTAGATACAGCAGGACGTTTACATATAGATGAAGAGCTTATGACAGAGCTTAAAAATGTAAAAGCAAACGTAAAGCCACATGAAATTTTACTTGTTGTAGATTCTATGACTGGTCAAGATGCTGTAAATGTTGCAAAAGCATTTAATGAAGCATTAGGAATAGATGGTGTAGTACTTACAAAACTTGATGGTGATACAAGAGGTGGTGCTGCAATATCTGTAAAAAAGATTACAGGCAGACCAATTAAATTTGCTGCAACAGGTGAAAAATTAAGTGATATTGAAGTATTTTATCCAGAGAGAATGGCATCAAGAATTTTAGGAATGGGTGACGTACTTTCAATCATAGAAAAAGCAGAAGAAGCTATTGATATAGAAGAAGCAGAAAAACTAGAAAAACAATTAAAAAAGAAAAAAGACTTAGATTTAGACGATTATTTAACACAATTAAGACAAATCAAAAAAATGGGTTCTTTTTCATCACTACTTAAAATGATACCAGGCATGAATGCTTTAAAAGACGTAAAAGTAGATGATAAAGAATTTGTAAGAATTGAAGCAATGATATCTTCTATGACAAAAGAGGAAAGAAGAAATCCAAAACTTCTAAATGGAAATAGAAGAGTAAGAATTGCAAAAGGCAGTGGTACTTCAGTTCAAGAAATAAATAAATTTATGAAATCTTTTGAAATGACTCAAAAAATGATGAGACAAATGAAAGATAGTAAAAATATGAGAAAAATGATGAAGGGAATAAACCCTGCTGATTTGAAAGGAATGTTAAAATAATATGAAAAATTATAAGAAAATATTAATTGTACTAGCAATTATTCTAGTTATATCAGGGATTATTTCAACAATAGGATATATGGTTATAAAAAATTCAGCACCAACATATTTAGACTATATGCCACCTGTAGAAGAAGGCAAAATGTCAATAGAAATGTATAGAGTGCAGAAGGTATTGCCATTTGTGGTATTCAACTTAATATTTAGTATAGCTTCAATAGTAGTATTATATATGACAAAGGTACTTGGTAAAAAAGCTTTAGATATTATTTTAGCAATATTTATTGTAATAATACCAAATGTAGTACTATTCTTAGCTACTAATACATTGTTAATAGAAAAAGTAGTAGCAGTTTATTAATTAGATTTTAAATTTTAAATATATATTTAAGAATTAATATAATTCTTATCAAAATTTTCAGGAGGTGAATAAATAATGGTAAAAATAAGACTACAAAGACAAGGTGCAAAAAAAGCCCCATTTTACCATATAGTAGTGGCTGATTCTAGAAGCCCAAGAGATGGAAAAATAATAGAAAAAATAGGAACATATAATCCTATGACAGAACCATCTACAATAGTTTTAGATAAAGAAAAAGTAGAACAATGGATTAAAAATGGTGCAAAACCAACAGATACTGTTAAGGCTTTAATAGAAAAGGCAAAATAGAAAGGAATTTGTTATGAAACAAGTTTTAGAAACAATAATTAAAAACATAGTAGAAAATCAAGAAGCTGTTTCTATAAATGAAAAAGAAGAAGCAGACAAAATTACTTATGAAGTTAAAGTGGATGATAAGGATATGGGAAGAGTAATTGGAAAACAAGGAAAAGTTGCAAACTCTATTCGTACTCTTATGAAAGCTTTAGGTTCAAGAGAAAAGAAGAAGGTAGTAGTAGAATTTTTAGATTAGGAGAGCTTTAAAATAAAATGAAGCAGGAATATTTTGAAATAGGTCAAATAGTAAATACATTCGGTATTAAAGGTTTTGTTAAAGTAAATCCATTTACAGATGATTTAGAGAGATTTGAAGAACTAGATAGTGTATTTGTTGTAAAAAACAAAGAACTTATAGAAATGAAAATTGAAGAAATCAAATATCATAAAAATTTAGTTCTAATTAAATTTAAAGGTATAGAAGATATAAATATGGCAGAAAAATATAAAGGCTGCTATATAAAAATAAAAAGAGAAGCTACAAGAAAGCTTCCAAAAGATACCTACTTTATAGCAGATTTAATTGGACTTCCAGTATATGAGGAAAATGGAAACTTACTTGGAAAATTAGACGATATTTACAATAACAAAAGCCATGATATTTATGTAGTAAAAGACGGACTAGGAAAACAAATATTGCTTCCTTCTACAAAAGAAGTAATAAAGCAAATTGATATTGAAAATGAAAAAATAGTAGTTCACTTAATCGACGGTTTAATTTAAAATGGAGGAAAAATGAAATTTGATATACTTACACTTTTTCCAGAAATGTTTGAAGCATTAAATGAAAGCATTATAGGAAAAGCAAAAGAAAAGAGCCTAATAGAAATTAATTTAATAAATATTAGAGACTTTTCAAAAGATAAGCATAAAAAAGTAGATGATACTCCATATGGTGGAGGTGCTGGTATGGTTATGATGCCAGACGTTGTATATGATGCATATTCTTCTATCAAAGATAGAGAAAATGCCAAAGTTATATATCTATCTCCACAAGGAAAAACACTAAATCAAGAAAAAGTAAAAGAGCTATCAAAAGAAAATCATTTAATATTACTTTGCGGACATTACGAAGGAATAGACCAAAGAGTTCTAGACGAAATTGTAGATGAGGAAATATCTATAGGAGACTATGTATTAACAGGAGGAGAATTGCCAGCAATGGTATTAGTTGATTCTGTTAGTAGATATGTAGAAGGAGTATTAAAAGCAGAATCAATAGAAGAAGAATCTTTCAGTAACAATCTTTTAGAATATCCTCAATATACAAGACCAGAAGAATTTAGAGGAAAAAGAGTACCAGAAGTATTAATATCTGGTCATCATGAGAATATAAAAAAATGGCGAGAAGAAAAAGCGCTAGAGGTCACAAAAAAGAAAAGACCTGATTTATTAAATAAATTAAAAAAATAAAGGAAGGAGGATATCAAATGGATATCATAAAATCAATAGAACATGAACAATTGAAAAATAAGATTCCAGAGCTTAAAGTTGGTGATACAGTAAGAGTTCACCAAAGAATTAAAGAAGGAAACAGAGAAAGAATCCAAGTATTTGAAGGAATTATAATTAAAAAACAAGGTGGGGGAGTAAACGCAACATTTACTGTAAGAAAAATAGCTTATGGTGTAGGTGTTGAAAAAACATTCTTAGTACATTCTCCAATGGTAGAGAAAGTAGAATTAGTAAGAGTAGGTAAAGCAAGACGTGCTAAATTATACTACTTAAGAGATAGAGTAGGTAAAGCTGCTAAGACAAAGGAAAATACAGGTGCTAGAATAGAAAACAGAGAAATTACAATAAAAGAAGAAATTACAGAAGAAACACCAGTAGAAGTAGCACCTGAAGAGGCACCAGCTGTAGAAACAGAAACTCCAGTTGTAGAAGAAGTTGTTGATACAGTTAAAGAAGAGCCAGTAGAAGAAGTAAAGGATGAAGCTAAAAAAGAAGAAAAATAATTGGATTTGTAAAAATTAAAATAAGATATAAAAAATCCCCACTTTTAAAGTGGGGATAATCATTGCAAAAATATTTGCAGTAGTGCGGAGTGTTATCAGAAAATCTTAAGGATTTCCTTAACTCCTAGGGCTGATGCTAACCTTGTAACAAGATAGGCTTTGTCTTCCTCAGGGAGTTTTAGAAACTCTTTAGGGACACCGATTTTGTACAAGCCATCCTTATACTGGATGGTGATTCTTTTTTTGGCTAATGCCGAAGAATCTCTTTCGTTGCTAAACATAGGAGACACTCCTTTAAATAAATTTTTCACTTTCGTGAATACATATATTATAACATAAAATGGAAAAAACCACAAACTATATAATGCTTGTGGTTTTTAATAATATTATTATCTCTATAATATTATTATATATATTATTTCTCCTTACTTACTTTAGCATATTTCTTTAATTTTTGATATACTAGGTAATTTACTGTACCAGCAGGGAAGTTACCATTTTCATCTTTACTTCCTGAAGGAACACCAGTAAGAAGCTCAATTCCTTCATCAATAGTAGAAATTGCATATATATGGAATTTGCCTTCTTTAACAGCGTCTACAACTTCATTTGAAAGATTTAAATTTCTAACGTTTTGCTTTGGAATTATTACACTATGTGAGCCATCTAAACCTCTCATCTTACATACTTGGAAAAATCCTTCTATTTTATCATTTACTCCACCTATTGGTTGTATTTCGCCTTTTTGATTTACAGAACCAGTAACAGCAAAAGCTTGATTAATTGGAATATTTGATAAACTTGAAAGAAGTGCATATAGCTCTGTACTAGAAGCACTATCTCCATCTACTCCGCTATATAGCTGTTCAAAACAAATACTTGCTGTAAGAGAAAGAGGCATATCTTGTGCAAACATTTCACCTAAATATCCACTTAAAATTAATATACCTTTAGAATGTGAAGAACCAGAAAGTTCAACTTCTCTTTCAATATTTATAATTCCATTTTTACCGGTATAAGTATTGGCTGTGATTTTAACAGGTTTGCCAAAGGTATAATCTCCAACATTCATAATAGTAAGTCCATTTATTTGACCAACTTTGCTACCAGAAGTGCTAATAAGTAAAGTATCATCTTTTATCATTTCCATATACTTGTCATCATATTTTTTTACTCTATCTACTTTTTCAGTTAATGCCTTAGTAATATATTCCTCAGTTATGATTTTAGATTTATCAAGTTTTGCCCAAGTTGAAGCTTCTCCAACAATTAATGATAAATCTGTAAAACGTGTTGCAAGTTTACCTTGGTTATCTGCAAGTTTTGAAGCATATTCAATAACCTTTGCCATAGCTTTATTATCTAAAGGTGGAAGACCCTCATGGTCACAATAACCTTTTACAAATCTAGAAAGCTTTATCATATTATCTTTGGTTAAAGGTGCTTCATCTGCAAATTCAACTTTTATTTTAAATAGCTTTCTAAAATCTGGGTCCATTGCAAGGAGTGTTTGATATATATTTTCGTCTCCAATTAGAATAACTTTTAAATCTAATGGAATAGGTTCTGGTTTTAAAGAAATCATAACCATTGAAGAACGAGGGTCAGCAGCATTCTCTATACCAAGTGTTTTACTCCTTAAAACCTTTTTTAAAGCATCATAACATAAACTATTTGTTAATAAATCATTTGCTTGAAATACCAAATAACCACCATTTGCAATATGAAGTAGGCCTGGTTTTAACATTGTATAATCTGTTTTTAAAGTACCATAATAGTTTTCGTATTCAAGTTTACCAAAAATGTTGTGATAAGAATAATTAGTATCTGCAACAACAGGTGCACCTTCTAAATTACTATTATCAATAAATAGATTTACTCTATAATTTAGCCAAGGTTTATATATTTCAGGATGAGCAGCATGTGGACCTTGTAACTTGCTTTCTAAAGTCTTTTCATCAGCTGTAAATAATGCTATATTCTTTAATATATCCTTTTTAATAGAATCCAAGAAATTATTAATCTTCTTGTTTCGTTTATATTTATTTTTAATTAAATTAATATGAGCATTAATTGTAAGTAGAGCAACATTAGATTGCCATTCTTGAATACGCTTGTCAGATTCTCTTTCAATAGACTTAATTTCTCCAATTGCAGCCATAATATGTTGCTGTACTATAGTAGACTTGTCCTCGAATTCTTTCTTTACAGCTTCATCTAATTTATTAAACTCTTCTTCAGCAATAGTCTTGCCATTTAAAATAGGCATCATGTATATACCATTTTGAGAAGACTTTACAGTAAATCCATATTCAGCAGATTTTTTATTTAATTTTTCCATTAACAAATTACGTTTAGTTTCGTATTCTTGCTTTATTAAATTCTTTTCTCTTTCAAAATCTTCATTACTGAAAGTGTTTTTTATATCTATTTTAATTTCATTTATAAAGGAGTTCATTGTAGCTTTAAACTCTTTTCCTTGACCAGCAGGGAGAGAAACAGCTACAGGCTCATTTGGATTATCAAAATTATATAGATAGCACCAATCATTAGGAACCTTTTTCTTTTTAGAAATAACACTTAAATAATTTTTTACATAAGCAGTTTTTCCAACTCCATAAGGACCTTCTACATATACGTTATATCCATTTATATCTACATTAAGTCCAAATTCTAAAGCTTTAATACCACGTTCTTGTCCAATACCTGTACTAATTGGTTCCAAATCATCCGTAGTATTAAAATTAAGTAATTTAGGGTCACACGTTACTTTTAAATCCTTGTAACTAAGTTCATTTTTTCTTTTCATTAGTAATCCTCCTTCTTGGCACTCTGGTGCCTGTCACAAAACTGCCACTTTTGTCACCTTTGGGGACAGGTCTTTTTCCGACAAGTTTGTCGTTTTTAGACCTGTCCCTAAATCCGACAACTAAAGTGACATTGACATTAATATTGCATCATCTGTATTATTATAATACTTTTTTCTTAAACCTATTCTTTTAAAATTAAATTTTTTTTCGTATAAATTGATTGCATAAGTATTTTTTTCATTTACTTCTAATGTAATAGTTTTTAAATTTTGATTTTTTGCTTCTTTTATTATATTTTCTAAAAGTTTTTTTCCTATACCTAAATGTCTTTTATTTACTTTTGTTACAATGTTCATAAGGTTCGCTTCATCACAAATTTTTAAGAAGCCTGCAAATCCAACTATTTCACCATCAAGTTTTGCTATATAATATGTAGAGTTTGGATTTTCAAAATCATTTTTTAAATTATTAATATTCCAAAATTCATCGAATTCAGTTTGAAAATTTGGTGTTATGGCTTCTATATCTTGACTTGTCATAGGCATAATTTGAATTTTTTCTTCTAAAGCTCTTTCTGCTTGAGATTTTTTTAAGTAAATAGGGGAGATAGAAGAAGA
>CALXVB010000020.1 GCA_944391855.1 uncultured Clostridia bacterium
ATTTTCACTTGTTTGCCATGCAAAAAAATAATATAATAAATTTATAAAAAAGTACTTGACAAAAATTAGATAGTCAAGTTATATTCTAGAGTTTTATGTGATATTATTAGTAGAAGCTCATGGAAGAACGTGGACAAAAGGGAAGTAGTCCCTATTGTCCACAAACATAAAAAAACAAGGAGAAATGTAATGATAGCCGAAGTTATAATACAGAGTAATGCAAAAGATTTAAATAGAGTATTTGACTACAAAATTCCAACAGAATATGAAGAAAATGCCCTAGAGCTAATTGGCGCAAGGGTATTAATTCCTTTTGCACGAAGAAAAGAGCTAGAAGAAGGCTATATAGTAAATATAAAGGAAAGCACACAATATGAAGTAAAAGAGATTGCAAAAATAGAGGAAAAATACTTAAACAAAGAAAAGATAGAACTAGCAAAATGGATGGCAAAAAGATACTTTTGTAATATATCTGATTGCCTAAAATTAATGCTGCCACCAGGTTCAACTAGAAAAATAACTAACAGAGTAAAAGAAAAAAGCATAAATTTTGTAACACTAAAAAAAGACGAAGATGAGATAGAATTTGATATAGAGACTGGTAAATTAAAATCAGCAAAACAAATAAGAATATTAAAGTTTTTAATAGAAAATGGAGATGCATTAATTTCTGATATAGAAATGTTTGCAGATGGCTCAAGAGGAATTGTAAATACACTTTGTAAAAACGGTTATACTGAAATAATAGAAAAAAAGATAGAAAGAGACCCATTTGAATTTAAAAACATAGAAAGAACTAAAAAACTTGTATTAACAAAAGAACAAGAAAATGCTTTTAATACTGTAGTAGATTCAATGGATGACATGCTATTTTCAGAATTTTTACTTTATGGTGTTACTGGCTCTGGCAAGACAGAGGTTTACTTACAATTAATAGAAAAAGCACTAAATGAACACAAGTCAAGTATATTATTAGTACCAGAAATATCGCTAACACCACAAACTGTAAATCGTTTTATTGCAAGATTTGGCAAGGAAAATATAGCAGTTTTACATAGTAAATTATCTATAGGTGAAAGATATGACGAGTGGAACAAAATAAATGAAGGAAGAGCAAAAATTGTAATTGGTGCACGTTCTGCAATATTTGCACCGGTAAAAGATTTAGGAATAATAATAATTGACGAAGAACATGATAGCTCATATAAATCAGAAATGACACCAAAATATGATGCAAAAGAAGTAGCAAGATTTATGTGCAAAGAAGCAAATGTACCTTTACTTTTAGGAAGTGCCACACCAGATATAGATACATATTATAGAGCTAAAAATGAAGAAATAATGCTTTTAGAATTAAGAAAAAGAGCGAATAAAGCAGAATTACCAGAAATAGAAATTATTGATTTAAGAGAAGAACTTGCAAAAGGAAATAAATCAATGATTAGTACTAGACTATATGATGAAATACAAAAAAATTTAGAAAATAAAAAGCAAACTATACTATACTTAAATAGAAGGGGATTTTCAACTTTTGTAATGTGTAGAAATTGTGGATATACAGTAAAATGTAAAAACTGTAATATCAATTTAACATATCATTCAAATACAAACAAATTAAAGTGTCATTATTGTGGATATGAAGAAAAATTAGTTACAAAATGTCCAAGTTGCGGAAGTGAGCAAATTAGATATTTTGGAACAGGAACCCAAAAGTTAGAATACGAAATAAAAAAGCTATTTTCAACTGCAAGTACAATACGCATGGACATAGATACAGTATCTAAAAAAAATTCTCATGAAGAAATATTAGATAAATTTAAGAACGAAAATATAGATATTTTGATAGGAACACAGATGGTGGTAAAAGGTCATCATTTCCCAAATGTAACATTAGTTGGAGTTGTTGCAGCAGATGGAAGTTTAAATATAGACGACTTTAGAGCAAATGAAAGAACATTCCAAATATTAACTCAAGTTGCAGGAAGGGCTGGAAGAGGTAATGACAAAGGAAGAGTTATAATTCAAACATATAACCCAGACAATTTTAGTATAGAGTGTGCTAAAAAACAAGATTATGATTTATTCTATAATGCAGAGATATCAATGAGAAAACAGTTGAAATATCCGCCTTTTTGCGATATAATATTAATTGGATTTACTTCAACTAATGAAGCAGAAGTAAAAGAGGTAGCAAATAGTATACATGAATATTTAAAAAACAGAGTATTAACAGAAAATTTAGGTATAATACTATATAAAGCAGTACCTTCTCCAATAGATAAAATAAAAAATAAATATAGATGGAGAATACTTATAAAATGTAAATTTGGAGAAGAGATAATAGATTTAATAAATAATGTAATGGATAAATATCAAAATTTAAAAACAAAAAATACCAAAATAACCATAGACTTAAATCCAAATAATATGTTATAAAGGAGGGAAAAACATTGGCAATAAGAGTAATAAGAGAAAATGGAGACGAAATCTTAAGAAAGAAATCAAGAGAAGTTGAAGAAATAGATGACAAAATTAGAGAATTATTGGATGACATGTTAGAAACAATGCATAAATATAATGGTGTGGGCTTAGCTGCACCACAAGTAGGAATTTTAAAAAGAGTTATCGTAATCGATTTATATGATGAAAGCGGACCTTTAAAATTAGTAAATCCTAAAATCCTAAAAACTAAGGGAACGCAAGAAGTAGAGGAAGGTTGTTTAAGTTTTCCAAATCAATATGCAAAAATGATAAGACCAGAGGAAATAGTTGCAGAGGCATTGGATGAAAATGGCAAAAAAATAAGAATTAAAGCAAAAGGATTACTTGCACAAGCCATTTGCCATGAAGTAGACCATTTAGATGGAATATTATTTGTAGATAATATGATACCAGGAACATTGGAATATGTAGAGCCAGCACAGGAATAAGGAGGCATGTTTATGCTAAAAATAGTTTTTATGGGTACACCAGACTTTGCGAAAGTTTCGCTAGAAAAAGTGTATGAAGCGGGATATAAAATAGAAGCAGTAGTTACAAATATAGACAAACCTAAAGGCAGAGGGATGAAACTAATTGCCTCTCCTGTAAAAGAATTTGCAATGGAAAAAGGAATAGAAGTATTGCAACCAGTGAAGGTAAGAAATAATCCTGAATTTATAGAAAAAATAAAGAAAATAAATCCAGACGTTATATGTGTTGTGGCTTACGGAAAAATACTTCCAAAAGAACTTTTGGAAATTCCAAAACTTGGCTGTATAAATGTGCATGGTTCACTTCTACCTAAATATAGAGGTGCTGCACCAATACAATGGGCTGTGCTTAATGGAGAGGCCACAACTGGAATTACAACAATGTATATGGACGTTGGTATGGATACTGGAGATATGATTCTAAAAGAAGAAACAAAAATCGGAGAAAATGAGACAACAGGAGAATTGTGGGATAGATTATCTGTTATTGGTGGAGATTTACTTGTTAAAACTTTGAAATTAATAGAAGAAGGAAAAGCGCCAAGAGAAAAACAAGGAGAAGATTTTACCTTAGCACCAATGCTTGATAAAGAAATGGCAAAAATAGATTGGGAAAATAAAACAGCAGTAGAAATAAAAAATCTCGTAAGAGGTTTAAACCCAATAATTGGTGCATATAGCTATATAAATGATAAGAAAATAAAGTTTTGGAAAGTAGATATTTTATCAAACGAAGAATTAAAAGAAGAATTTCCAGAACTATCTGAATATGAATATAAATTAAAAGAAATTCAGCCAGGAACAGTGCTATTTTCTGACAGTAAAAAAGGGTTATATGTAAAAGCAAATGATGGTATAATAAAAGTGCTTGAGATACAAGGCGAAAATGCAAAAAAAATGAGTATAAATGACTTTTTAAGAGGAAACCATATAAACGTAGGAAGTATATTTGAATAATAAAGTTTACATAATTTAAATAAAAATGGCAAAAAATCTTGCAAAATTTGTAGTATAATAGTATAATATATAATGTATGAATTTAGAGAAAATACAAAATATAGTAATATAAACATAAGCTCGCTATATAAATATACTAATATGAAAAAAGAGGAGAAGAAAATGGATTATTTATATATAATTCAACAAATACTTGTATGGCTACTTACAATATTTTGGGGATATCAATTAATAATAAGTATTTGTTCATTAGTTAAATTAAAAGATAAACCTATTTTAGAAGAAAAAACAAATAAGTTTATGGCAATAATACCAGCTCATAACGAAGAAAATGTTATAGAGGCTTTAATAGAGAGCTTACAAGCACAAGATTATCCAAAAGACAAATACGATATTTATGTTATAGCAGATAATTGTACAGATAGAACAGCAGAAATAGCAGAAAATAAAGGTGCTATTGTTATGAAAAGATTTGATGAAGAGCATAAAACAAAAGGTTATGCTTTGCAATGGTTTTTAGATCAAAAAATAAAAGAAAATGCACCTTATGATGCTTTCTGTATATTTGATGCAGATAATATAGTTGATAAAAACTTCTTAAAAGCAATGAATAAAAAGCTTTGCCAAGGTGAAGAAGTAGTACAAGGATATAGAGATATAAAAAATCCAACAGATAGCTGGGTATCAGCAGGATATGCATTATTCTATTGGACAATGAACAGATTCTATCATTTAGCAAGATATAATTTAGGACTATCTCCATTAATAAATGGAACAGGCTTTATGGTTAAGTTTGACGTAATAAAGCCAGAAGGATGGAATACAAAAACATTAACAGAGGATATAGAATTCTCTTTAAAAAGGATAATAAAGGGTAGAAAATTAGGATGGGCAACAGATGCAATAGTATATGATGAACAACCAGTTGGATTTAAACAATCTTGGAAACAAAGAACAAGATGGACAGTTGGACATATACAATGTATGAATGAATATACAAAACCATTAGCGGCAGCAGTTAAATCTAATAAAACAATGATGAACTTTGATGGACTTTTATATATATTAGGAAGTATACCAATGTTTGTATTAACATTATTACTATTAGTACTAAACTTTGTAATGTATGCAGCAAATGGTATGACAACAACAGAACTTGTAATAAACTGTTTAAGATATTTAATACCAACATTCTTACTACCAATATTTACAGCAATATTAATAATGATATTAGAGAAAAAACCAATAAGACCAATGATTAAAGGATTAATTTGTTATCCATTATTCTTAGGTTCATGGCTTTTAATAAACTTTAAATGTTTATTTAAACGTGATACAAGTTGGGATAAGATAGAGCACGTAAGAAATGTAAATATAAAGGACGTTGCCTGAAACAAGGGGACACACAAATCGTTCCAATTTTGAAACAAGGGGACAGACATTGAGTGGTACACATAATTATTTGAAAAGTAAATAGAAAATTCAGATGGGATAATGAAGAATTATCCCATTTTTGAAATATATATATTAATTCAAAACTTTAAGATATAATACAAATTAATATATATAAGGTTATAAAAAGTAAATAAATTTTAGAGAGGATAAAATAATGCAAAAAGTAAAAGGAATTTTTAAGAACAAAGTAAAAGTAGTTCATATTTTAGTAATAATTCTTGGAATAGCATTTATTTCACTTGCAAATTTTCATAGAACAATATGGTTTGACGAGTCATACTCAGTTGCAATATCTGCACATAGTTTTGGTGAAATTTGGACAATAGGTGGGCATGACGTGCACCCAGTTTTATACTACTGGTTACTTCATATTTTAAGATATATATTTGGTAACGAAATATTAGCATATAGACTATTTTCAGTATTAGTTATAAGTATTTTAGGAATATTAGGATATACACATATAAGAAAAGATTTTGGAGAAAAGGTAGGACTTATATTTTCCATATTAGTATTCTTTATGCCAATTACACTTGTATATTCAGGAGAAATAAGAATGTATGCATTAGCAATGCTTCTTACAACTTTAACTGCAATATATGCATATAGGATATATAAAAACAGAAATGAGAAAAATACAAAAAGTTGGATACTATTTGCTATATTTAGTTTAGCTTCTGCATATACCCATTATTACTCATTAGTAGCATCAGGGGTAATAAATGTATTATTATTCATTTATTTATTAAGAAATGCAGTAAAAGAAAAGAAGTTTACAACAAATTTAAAAAGATTTATAGTATCTGCTGTAATACAAATAGCATTATACATACCATGGCTTATATATCTATTACTACAAATAAAGCAAGTATCAGCAGGATTTTGGATAGAAATGAGTTTCCCAGGAACGTTGTTAGAAATGTTTTTATTTCAATTTGCAGGAAATTTAGATAAAATGGAATATATACCAAATGTAGCAGGATATATATTTGGTGGAATAATTTGTGCATACTTAATAGGGATAGTATGCGTTCAAGTATTTAAGTTAATTAACAAAAGAAAAAATATAGATAATAAATTGAATGAAGAAAGAGGCAAGAAAGAAGAAAAGCCTGTAAAATATGCACTTTTAACATACGTGCTAGTATTACTACTAATCTGGATTATCTCACTAATTATGCCAAGACCAATACTTTATGCAAGATATATGCTATGTATAACAGGGCTATTTATATTTGGAATAAGCTTTTTGATGGCAAAATACGGAAATAAATATATTAATATACTCATACTAATGTTAATAATAGCTACGTCAACATATATTAATGTAAATTTAATAAATATAAACTATGACGAAAGTAATAGTAAGCCAATAGAATATATAAAAGAAAATGTAGAAGAAAATGATATTTTAATATATGGAAATGATGCGGTAGGATTCATTGTATCAGCTAATTTACCGGAAATAGAACAATATTTTTATGATGGCGCATATTGGAATGTTGATGAAGCATATAGAGCATTCGGACCAAATATGACAATAGTACATGATTTGGATATGTTAGAAAATTATACAGGAAGAATATGGACAATAAATTCTAGTAACTCTGCAATAGCAGATGAAATAGTAGAAAAGTATGATGCTAAAGTAATAGAGAAAGTGCATTATACAACAGAATATAAAGAAAAATATGAGTATACATTTTGTTTAATAGAGATAGAGTAAATAAAAAGATGAATATAAATATATCACAAGAGAGACATATAATTTGTTTTAAATTTGAGACAAATATATGTCTCTTTTACTATTGACAATCATTTTATTATAAAATATAATGTAAAAAAATAAAAGGAGGAGAAAAATATGCAGTATAAAATTATAGGACAAACAGTACCAGTAGTTGAAATATCACTAAATAGAGGAGAAACAGTATATACCCAAACAGGTGGTATGTCATATCAAACTGATGGAATAGTCATGAAAACGAATGCAAGAGGAGGACTAATGAAAGGAATAGGCAGAATGTTTTCAGGCGAGTCACTATTTATGGCAAATTATACATCCGAAAGAGATGGCGCAACGGTAGCATTTGGAACAACAGTACCAGGAAATATTATGCCAGTAGATTTATCACAAATGCCAAATGGAATTACAGTACAAAAAGGATCCTTTTTATGTGCAGAAGATAGTGTAGAAACATCTGTAACATTTTCTAAGAAATTTAGTGCAGGACTATTAGGAGGAGAAGGATTTATTTTACAAAAAGCACAAGGAAAGGGTATGCTATTTTTAGAAGTTGATGGAGACCCTATAGAAAAAGAGTTAATGCCAGGAGAAGTTTTAAAAGTAGACACAGGAAATGTTGTAGCATTTGAACAAAGCATATCTTATGAAGTAGAAATGGTAAAAGGAATAGGTAATATCTTTTTAGGAGGAGAAGGATTATTCTTAACAAGACTTGTTGGACCAGGTAAAGTAATATTACAATCACAAAACTTCGGAGATTTTGTTGGAAGAATTACTCCATATATACCAAATAAATAATAGGTAAAGTAAAAAAATAGAAAAGTGGTATAAATTAAGAAAAATTCAAAATTATACCACTTTTTTATATTTATATTACTTTTATACTACTTTTTTTCATCATTTTATTGCTACTAAATATATAAAATGATATAATCTAAACTGGAGAGTGAAAAAAATGAGTTTAAAAACAAAGGTATATGCTTTTGTTGGACCATCTGGAACAGGAAAAAGCTATAGAGCACAGCTTGTTGCAAGTGAAAACAAAATACATTATATAATAGATGATGGACTGTTAATACATGACAACGACGTAGTTGCAGGTAATTCGGCGAAAAAAGCACCTACTAAAGTAGAAACAGTTAAAAAAGCCATCTTTATAGATAAAGAAGATAAAAAGAACATGGTAGAAGCTTTGAAAAAGATTAAGCCAGATTCTATATTAATTTTAGGTACTTCTGATGGTATGGTCGAAAAAATTGCTGAGAATTTAGGATTAGAAAAACCTGAAAAGACAATATACATAAACGAAGTGGCAACTGAAACTGAAATGGAAACAGCAAAAAGGATTAGAACAACAGAAGGAAAGCATGTTATACCAGTTCCAACATTTGAAATAAAGAGAGACTTTGCAGGATATATATTAGACCCACTTCAAATATTTAAGTATCGAAGAAATGATACACCATATATATCAGAAAAATCTATAATTAGACCAACATTTAGTTATTTAGGTAAATTTACAATATCAGATACAGTATTTAGACAAATAACTGAATATGTTGCAAAAAAAACAGAAGGTATTCATAGAGTATCTAAAGTAAGAGTTGAAAATTCTGTTGGCGCTACAAATATATATATAGAGGTATATGTAATATTTGGATACAATATAGTAAATGTACTGAGGGATTTTAAACAAAAAGTAAAAAAGGAAATAGAGAGACTTACAACAATGAATGTACAAGAGGTATCTGTATTAGCCAAAGGAATACACATGCCAGAGAACAATAGCAAATAAAAAAGTAATTACATATATTTAATTTTTAGTTTTATTTAACAGATAAAACGATTAGGAGGAAGAAATGTCATTTATAGTAGCAATTGATGGACCAGCAGGAACAGGAAAGGGAACTGTTACAAAAATTTTATCTAAAAAGTTTAATTTAGTAAATATAGATACAGGTGCAACATATAGGTGTGTAACCCTAGATATGATAAATAAAGGAGTAAAACTAGAAGAATTAGATAAGATAAAAGAAATATTAAAAAATATTAAAATAGAGATAAAAAGAGAAAAAGGAGAACAAAAAACCTTTTTAAATGGAGACGAAGTTACTGAAAAAATTAGAAGTAAGGAAGTAACTGAACTTGTATCTCAAGTATCTAGCATAAAGGAAGTACGTTTAAGTATGGTAGATCTTCAAAGAAAAATGGCAGAAGGTAAGGACGTTATTATGGAAGGTAGAGATATAGGAACTTATGTATTTCCAGCAGCTGACGTAAAGATATACTTGGATGCAGATTTAGAAGAAAGGGCAAAAAGAAGATTTAACCAAAACAAAGAAAAAGGAATAAATATGTCTTATGTAGATATTTTGAATAATATCAAACAAAGAGATGAAAATGATAAGAAAAAAGAGATAGGGGCATTAAAAGTAGCACATGATGCTGAGGTAATAGATTCTACTACAATGAGTATAAATCAAGTAGTACGTGAGATAAGTAGCATTATCGAAAAAAAGAAAAAAGATATAAAAATGCAAAAAAAAATATATAAAGTTCGTAAAGAAACAAAATGGAAAAAATTCGTAAGAGCCATTGTTAAAGAAACTTTAAGAACAGTATATAGAATTGCATTTAGAGTAAAAATAACAGGTAAAGTCCCAGAAGATGGTGCATATATAATTTGCTCAAACCATATAAATTATCTTGATGCAGCAGCTATTGTACTATTTAATAAAAGAAAAGTAAACTTTGTTGCAAAAGAAGATTTATTTACACATGGAATATTAATGTGGTTAGGACATTTATTTGATGCTATTCCAATAAAAAGAGATATGCAGGATATAGAGGCTATGAAAAGATGCTTAAAGGTATTAAAAAATGGTGAGCTATTAGGTATATTCCCAGAAGGTACTCGTAAAGGAATGGCAAAAAATATGAAAGCTAAAAATGGTGCGGCTTTTATGGCAATAAAATCAGGTGTAAAAGTTATACCTACAGGAATACATGGAACGTTTAAACCATTTAGTAAAGTATATATAAATTATGGTGAACCTATAGATTTAAGCGAGTATAAAAATCAAAAAGATAAACTTGATGAAGCAACAGACATTATTATGAATAAAATCGTAGAACTTACAAAGGAAGAACCTAAAAATTAGGAGATTTCCACAGAATACCTACTATCTAACAAACTAATTTCATCAATTTTTTACAAAGTATGGGAATAAAAATAAGATGAAGAAAATAGAAATATAACATGAAAAAATTAATAAAAATTGACAAAATTACTTAATAGGTGTATAATTTTAAATACTGATTTTAGAGAATTAGGCGTTTTTCAAATAAAACATTGGAAAACGTCTTAAGTTATGATAAATTTAGAAGAGAAGGAGTAATAAAAATGAACAACGAAAAGATAAGAAATGTTGCAATAATCGCACACGTAGATCATGGTAAAACTACTTTAGTTGATGCTCTTTTAAAACAGAGTCACGTTTTTAGAGCAAATGAACAAGTAGATGAAAGAATAATGGATTCAAATGCTATCGAAAAAGAAAGAGGAATTACAATTCTTTCTAAAAATACCTCTGTTATGTATAATGACGTAAAAATCAATATAGTAGACACGCCGGGACACGCAGATTTTGGAGGAGAAGTTGAACGTGTACTAAAAATGGTGGATGGTGTACTTTTATTAGTAGATGCTTTTGAAGGACCAATGCCACAAACAAGAGAGGTGCTAAAAAAATCATTAGCATTAAACTTAAAACCAATCGTAATTATAAATAAAATAGATAGACCAGGTGCAGAGCCTTTAAAAGTTGTAGATAAAGTATTAGAGCTATTTATCGAATTAAATGCAAATGATGAGCAATTAGATTTCCCAGTAATTTATGCATCAGCCAAAAATGGAATAGCAAAAATGCATTTAGAAGATGAAAGCGATAATGTAAATTGCATATTTGACACAATAATATCAAATATAGAACCACCAAAATGTGATATAGATGGAAGTATGCAAATGCTTGTATCAAACATAGACTATGATGACTATTTAGGTAGAATTGCAATAGGAAGAATAGAAAGAGGAACTATAAATAATGGTATGAGTGTTGCTGTTTGTAAGGCAGACAAAACAGAAAATGGAAAAATAGCAAAACTATATACTTATGAGGGACTAAAAAGAGTAGAAAAAGAATCTGTATCAGCAGGAGACATAGTATGCGTATCTGGTATAGCAGATATAAATATTGGAGATACAATATGTGATATAAACAATCCAGAAAAAATACCATTTGTAGATATAGACGAGCCAACAGTATCTATGACATTTAGTGTAAACAATGGACCATTTGCAGGAAAAGAAGGACAATTTGTAACTTCAAGACATATACGTGATAGATTGATGAAAGAGCTAGAAAGAAACGTAAGCTTACGTGTAAAAGAAACAAGCTCAGCAGATAGTTTTGAAGTATGTGGACGTGGAGAATTACACTTATCAGTTTTAATAGAAAATATGAGAAGAGAAGGATTTGAGCTTTTAGTATCTCGTCCAAAAGTAATTTTCAAAGAAATAGATGGCGTAAAATGCGAACCAATGGAAAGACTAGTGGTAAACGTACCAGATGACTGCATAGGAAATGTTATAGAAAAACTTGGAAGACGTAAAGCAGAAATGCTAAATATGGAACCAGCTGAAGCAGGCCATACAAAGGTAGAGTTTAAGATACCAGCGAGAGGAATAATTGGATACAGAACAGAATTTTTAACAGACACAAAAGGCGAAGGCACAATGAATAGCATCTTTGATTGTTATGAACCATATAAAGGAGACATACAAGCCAGAACAAGAGGAGTACTAGTAGCATTTGAACAAGGAACTTCAGTAACTTATGGATTATACAATGCACAAGAAAGAGGAGAACTATTCATAGGACCTGGAGTAGAAGTATATGAAGGAATGATAGTTGGAATAAACTCTAGAAATGAAGACATTTCTATAAATGTATGTAAAGAAAAACACTTAACAAATACAAGAGCATCAGGTTCAGATGATGCATTAAGATTAGTACCACCAATCAAGCTATCACTAGAAAAAGCAATAGAATTTATACAAGACGACGAACTAGTAGAGGTAACCCCAAAAAATATTCGTTTAAGAAAGAAAATACTAGACAGCAAAACAAGAGAAAGAGAAGCGAGAAGAAAAGAATAAGAGCGTGGACAAAAGGGACACTCCTTTTTGTCCACACTTTGATTAAAGGAGAATACCTGAAATGAATAAAGTAGAATTAGCAAAAATAAAAGAAAAAGCATTACAAGACCATATTCCAATAATAATGGATGAGACATTAGAGGTTATAGAAAAAGAATTGGAAAGATTTAAACTAAATAAAATATTAGAAATAGGGACTGCTGTAGGGTACTCTGCAATTTGCTTTTCAGAATTTTTAAATGCTGATGGAAGAATAGACACGATTGAAAGAGAAAAAGATAGAGTAGAAGAAGCACGAGAAAATATAAAGAAAGCAGAAGTAGGAGATAAAATAAATATTATAGAAGGTGATGCAGTAGAAATATTACCAACACTAAATGAAAAATATGATATGGTATTTATTGATGCTTCAAAAGGAAAATATCCATTTTTTCTAAAAGAAGCACTTAGATTACTTGCACCAAATGGAATAATATTTGCAGACAATGTTTTATATAAGGGATATGTATTAAGTGACTATAATAAACATAAACAGCGTACAGCAGTAAGAAATTTAAGAGAATTCTTAAAAGAAGTAAATGAATTACAAGAAAATAAACAATTCAACACAAAAGTTCTAGAAGTGGGTGATGGCCTAGCCATAGTGTCACGTATGTAGCCCGTCCCAAAAGGTGACACAAATGTCACTTTGGTGACAGGCACTAGACTACCAGAAAAGTGCCCCAGGGAAAATTAATTCCCTGGGGTTTTGAGGTTCATGTTTGCTTTAGTCTTTTAAGGATTTCAATCGTTCGTAAGTCGCGAATTGTGGGAATTTCATAGTCGTCGTGAAGTGCCTCCTTAAGAAGATCTTCAACTTCTTTGTAATTCTCTTCCGCTTGAGCTCTTTCGAAGCTTTTCTTCCAATAGAGCTCATCCTGTCGCCGTTCCCAAGCAGACATGCGTTCACCATAAGTTGCCCGTGACATATTGTGTACCTCCTTTGTAAATTACTTTACACATCTCAATTATACCTCATTTTTAAGAAAAAGTCCAATTTATAATTCAGTACACTACATAACCAAATAATTAACACAAGATAGTACAGTATCTGTTACAAAGGCTGCAAATAATATATATACAGCAGTAACTTGAATACTATATGGTATTTTAGACAATATCAAATTTATTTTCTTTTTAAAAAATGGATAAATAAAGTTGATAACTAATATTGCAATTATTCCCCAAGCAAAAGAGTAGAATATGCTTACTCTGCCATTTAAATTCATAAATTCACTTGTATAATCCCACCATTTTAATGAAAATAGTGCTTCCATACCAAAGCTTACTAAGTATTCAAATAGTGAGAATATAATAGCTGCATATACGAAAAGCTTAAAGTTTTTCTTTTTATATGTGCTAAAAAACATAATTAATATAATAGCACCCCAGCCATATATTGGGCAAAGCGGACCATATAAAAAGCCTCTTTTGGTAAAATGACCTAAAGAATAAAAGCTATAAGCTGTTTCAATAAGCCAACCAATAATTGCAAAAACTAGAAGATATATAAAATATAAATAAATTCTAGGCAATCTTTTCTTATTTTTCATATTAATATTTGAATTAGTTTTTTCTATCTCTAACGGTTCGTCAGTTTGTACATTAGTGTTGTTCGTGTTTTCAGCATTCATAATTACATCCCTTTCTACAATAAATATAATACCAAATTTCTAATAAAAAGTAAATCATATTAAGAAAAGTTTAACATGTCATAGAAAACTTGATATTGTAACGACTTAAATTTTGTAGTATAATATAAGAGCTCGAAAGGAAAAGTGAATAGAAATGAAATTAAATATAGTACTAGTAGAACCGGAAATACCACAAAATACAGGAAATATTGCAAGAACATGTGCAGCACTTGGTGCAAAACTTCATTTAGTTCATCCATTAGGTTTTAAGATATCAGAAAAGGCAGTAAAAAGAGCTGGACTTGACTATTGGGACAAACTTGATATAGAAGAACATGTGTCTTTTGAAGAATTTTTGAAAAAATATAAACCGGAAGAAAATAACATGTTTTTTGTAACAACTAAAGGAAAACATGTATATTCTGACCAAAATTATTCTGAAATGGAAGAAGTATTTGCCTTATTTGGAAAAGAAACAAAAGGACTTCCAGAAGATATTTTACTAAAATATATAGAAAAAACAATTAGAATTCCAATGAGAAAAACACTACGTTCTTTAAACTTAGCAAATTCGGTTGCAATAGTAGCTTATGACATATTAAGACAAAAGAATTTTGATAATTTAGAAGAAATAAGTGGATATTTTGATGATAGATTACAATAATAAGAAAGGAAGAAGAATATGAAAAAACCAGAATTATTAGCACCGGCAGGATCATTTGAAAAAGCAAAAACAGCATTTATGTATGGTGCAGATGCAGTATATTGCGGAACAGGAAGTTTATCTTTAAGGAGTAGAGCAGAAGTAGATGATAACGACTTGGCCAAAACTATAGAATATGCACATAGCATAGGAAAGAAAGTTTATGCAGCAATAAATATATATGCTTGGGATGAATATTATGAAGAAATAAAAAAACAGGCAAAAATGTTAAATGATATGAAAGTAGATGGAATTATCGCATCAGATGGAGGAGTAATAGATATTTTGAAAGAATATGCACCAGACGTTGATATCCATATAAGCACACAAGCTAATACTGTAAGCTATCATTCAGCTAACTTTTGGTATAAAAATGGTGCAAAAAGAGTAATACTTGGAAGAGAAATGAATAAAGAGCAAATTAAAAAAATAATGGAAAATAAGCCAGAAGACTTAGAAGTAGAAATGTTTGTACATGGTGCAATATGCTTTGGATATTCGGGAAGATGCTTTTTAAGCGACTTTTTGGCTTCGAGAAGTGCAAATCTTGGAGATTGTGCACAAAGCTGTAGATGGGCATATAATGTGTATGTAGAAGAGCATAATAAACCTGGTAATCTAATGCCTGTGGAACATGATGAAAAAGGTACATATATATTTTCTTCTAAAGATTTATGCTTAATAAAAGAAGTACCAGAGATAATTGAAATGGGAATAGATAGCTTAAAAATAGAAGGAAGACTAAAAACGGAATATTATTTAGCAAGCGTGGTTAATAGCTATAGAAATGCAATAGATGACTACTTTAAGACGCCAGATAAATATGATTATACTAAATACTTAAAAGAACTTGAAAAGACAAAAACAAGAGGCTTAACAACATTTTATTTTAATGATAGAAATAACAAAGACTTTCAAGAATATGATGGAAAACAATATAACCCAGATTATGAATTTGGGGGAAAAGTATTAGAATATAATGATGAAAAATCAATTATAGAGATTAGAAATAAATTGAAAGTAGGAGATACTCTAGAAATACTAATCCCAAATGAAATAAATTCATACGAATTTAAAATAGATGAATTATGGGATACAGAAACAGGAGAAGAAGTAGAATTTGTAAATCCAGGAAAAGCAGGGCAAAGCATAAAAATGAAATTACCAATAAAATGTGAGAATGGATGGATTTTAAGAAGAAAAAAATAAGTTTTGTCGGGAAAAGGGACAGGTCTAAAAGCGACAACAATGTCGCTTTTAGACCTGTCCCTTTTCCCGACATTTCCTTCTTATATCTATCCAAATTTATTTGCAAGTCTAAAACATAATATTAAGAGAATAATAGAGACCATACCAGTTAAATCAAAAGCTATAGGGGTGTATAGTACTAATATACTACCTAAAGTAAAACCTATTATCGAGTAATATGTTTGCATATAAAAATGTTTTAGCAAATACTTAACTATTATTAAAAAACAAATACAGCCAAGTACAAGACCTATTCCAATAGGAATCAATATACTAAAATTCATACTAGCAATGCCATCTAAATATGTAGAGTAGACTCCAAGACACATTAGTATTAATGTGTTACTTACACCAGGAAAAACTACACCAATGGACATTAGAAATCCAGAAAATATGAGAAATAGGTAAGAAAAATTAGTTACAGCAGTTGTAGTATTTAATTTATTTTCTAAAAACACGAAAGAGATTCCTAATATAAAGGAAATTAAGGTAAATAAGAGATATCGTAATCTAAAAACATGTTTTGAATTTATCTTTTTAATTAACATAGGAATACTACCTAGTATTAATCCAATAAAGCAAAAGCTAGCCTGTGCAGGAAATGTATTAAATAGAGCTTTTAATATATTACCAAATAAGAAAACTCCAACAATTCCACCAAGTCCAATAGGGAAAAGATAAAGAAAGTTTTTCTTAAAATTCTTAAATAAATTCAAAATTGAATCAATTAATTTATCATATATTCCCATAATAACACAAAGAACACCACTACTAACACCAGGAAGTATTGCACCAGCACCAAGAATTATTCCAATAAAAAAATTAAAAATATTAGTCACAAATATCACCAGTAAATAGATATTCATGTATCTAATAAAATAGTACAAAGACAATATTTTGTAAGGTCAGGCACTTTTGATTAAATAAAACATATAATCTATGTATAAGGAAATCGGAGGTGCATTTATGTTTACTGCATTTTGTGGAAGTTTAGGGGCTATAACTTTTGTGGAGTTTTTAAAATCTGCTATATTTTTATTAGGATATATATCAAGTAATAACTTATTCCCAGAGCCACTCACGTCAGAGGATGAAAAGAAGTACTTAGAGCGAATGAAAGAAGGAAATGAAGAGGCTAGAAATATATTAATCGAGAGGAATTTAAGACTGGTTGCTCATATTTGTAAAAAATATAGTACTGTTAAAGCAGATCAAGATGATCTAATTTCTATAGGAACTATAGGCTTAATAAAGGGAATAAATAGTTTTGAAGCATCTAAAGGGGTAAGACTTGCAACTTATGTTGCTAGATGCATAGATAATGAAATATTAATGTATTTAAGGAGTACAAAAAAATTAAATGCAGAGGTATATTTAGAAGACCCAATAGGAAAAGATAAGGATGATAATACAGTTACTTTGCAAGAAGTTTTGGAAAATGAGGAAAGAAGTATTGAAGAGGAAGTTGACTTAAAATTTAAAATAAGAAAATTATATAATAAAATGAAAGAAGTTTTAAAAGACAGGGAAAAATCAATAATAGAGTTAAGATTCGGACTTAAAGGCACTAAACCTAAGACACAGCACGAAATAGCTGAGATGATGGGAATATCGCGTTCGTATGTTTCTAGGATAGAAACAAAAGCTATAGGAAAACTGGCTAAAGAATTTAAAGAATATTAATTGAAAAAAATATGTAGATATGCTAGAATAAAGTCTGCTATAAAATAGAGGAGAAATAATATGTATAATAAATATATTTTTATAAATAATAATAGAAGAAAAAAGCAAAAAGAATTAGAAGAGCAGAAAAAGCAAGAAGAAAATTCGCAAATCAGTTTTGATATGATTGCAAATGCGCAAAATATTGATACTGCAGAGAAAAAAGAAAATATAATCCTTCAAACAGAAGAAATAAAGAAAAAACAAAATATAAACAAAAAAGGTAAAAGCCTAAATAAATTTATAGATGATTATGTACTTGTGGATATTGAAACTACCGGATTATCTCCAATATATGATGACATAATAGAAATAGGTGCAATAAAAGTAGAAAAAAATAAAATAGTTGATGAATATAATCAATTAATAAAAATAGATAGAATTCTGCCATCAAAGATAATTGAACTAACTGGCATTACTGATGAAATGTTAGCTACAGGGAAAATGCCAAAAACAGTATTAGAAGAATTTATTGGATTTGTTGGAGATAATGTTATTATTGGACATAATGTGAATTTCGATTTGGGATTTTTATGCAATAAATGTAAAAAATACTTAAATTATAATTTGAATAATGATTATATAGATACGCTCTACCTAGCAAGAAAGCTTGTACCTAATAGCTATAATCATAAACTTGGAACACTTGCGAAGTTATTTAATATAAGCTATAAAGGTGCACATAGAGGATTAAAGGACGTTGAGATAACGTATGAAGTATATAATAAACTAAGAGAAATAAGCTAAAAAAGACCCCAGAATTAATATAATTCTGGGGTTAGAGGATTTAACGGTACTTAGCGTGGTGTCTCACGGCTCTCCAAGAGCCATCAGGAAGTTGCTCAACAAATCCGTTGATTTCCACCCATCCAGAAGATTCCGGATGGCAGCTTCTGATGCTATCAAGCACCTTTAAAGCATCACCTTTTGTAGGTTTGTGGAATGGGGAGATAAAGGTCTCCTCAAAAACTTTGGCCTTGTTGCTTAAATTTAATGCTGTCATAAAGTTTACCTCCTAAAATATTAGTATACATAAATTATATCATTTTTAAATTTTTAAATCAAATTTTTAAATTCTATTCCAATAGTTTGCTTAAATAAATGTGAAAGTATAGAACTTCAAAATTTCAAATCTAGTTTAAAATTCAAAAAAATGGAAAAATAAAAATAGAAAAAAATCACATAATAATATTGAAAAAATAAGCGACTTAAACTTATTTTTAAAATTATTAGGAAAGGTGATTTTTTATGAAGAAAATAGTTAGTTTAATATTGATGAGTTTATTAATTTTTTGTGCACTTCAAATAAATGTAAATGCTGCTTCAATTCCATTAAATTCGGTTACTGTAGACGTTACAAAAGAAAAAATCTTGCCTGGTGAAAATGTTACAGTAAATATAAACTTTGGAACTGAACTTGGCGCATACACATTTGACGTGGCATATGATAATAACATATTTGAATATGTAAGTTCAGAAGGAGGTACTGAAAACGATAATGGAACAAGAGTAAGAGTAACATATTATGATAGTGCTGGTGGAACTAATCCAAGGTCAAACATGTCTGTAACATTTAAAGCAAAAGAGAATATAACAAGTACAAATCCAACAGATTTTTCAATAACTGCAGAAGGGTTAGCAAATAGTGATGCTTCACAAGAATATGATGACATTACAACACCTATAAAGAAAAATGTTACAGTTGAGCCAAATTATGTAGATTATACAATAGATTTTAATTATTCAGGAAAAATAATATTTGGTGAAGAAAAAGCTATGGAATTAGTTACTAAATCAAGTATGGGTAGAAATTACGATCATGTAAAGATGAAAGTTGAAGTAACTAAGAAACCTTCAGATAGCGCAACAGTACAATTATTAGCTATAGAGAAAACGAGAAATCAGGTAGACTTAGTACAAGAAGGTTGGGGCGAACCTGACGGATATAAATTAGGAGGGAAAGATGCAGAGCAAGTGCTAGAAGTACAAGCACTTTTTAGTGAAGTAGGAGAATATGGAATAAAGATAAGTTTATTAGATAAAGATTCATCAGATGCGGTAATAGTAGAAAAAGATTTTATTTTTAATGTGGTAGAAAATTCGGTAAATAATGAAAATAATGGTAATACTAATGAAACAGTACCTGGAGAAAATGAAACTACTGGGGAAACAGAAAATACTGAAAATGCAACAAATACAGAAAACGTAGAGAATATAGAAGAAATGCCAGAAAATCTACCTAAAACAGGTATGACAAAATATATTTATATAATAACAGCTGTGGCTATACTTGGTGCGGCATATTTTACAATAAAAAGTGAAAAAATAAAAAAGAAAAATAATTAGTAAATTATAAATTACAGGAATAAAGTTAAAATGATAAAAAAAGTTATAAAATTAATAATCATTTTAATAATATCAATAATAATTGGAAATGCTATATATGGAATATACAAAGAATCTAAAATAAGTAATACACCTAATAAATCAGCTTTAATTAATGAAAATGGCACCACAGCATATATAGAGGACAATGAGGATAATATTAAAAGAAGCCAAGAAATAGAGAAAGAAAAAATACCTATAAAATATGAAGGGTATTTGGTATCGGCAAAACTTGTAATACCGAAGATAAATTTAGAAACTTATGTATTAGACGAAAAAAGTGAAGAAGCTATGTGGATATGCCCTACTAAATATTATGGACCAGAGCCAAATAGAGTAGGAAATTACTGCATAGCTGCTCATAATTATGACAAAGAAAATATGTTTAATCATATTATAGAATTAGAAATAGGAGACAAGATATATTTAACAGATAATGAGAATGGAAAGCTTGAATACCAAGTATATGATATATATAAAACAGCACCAGATAATACAAGCCCACTTATGCAAGATACTGAAAGTCCAGAAATTACATTAATAACTTGTAGTGATTATTCAAGCAAACGCATAATAGTAAAAGCAATAGCAAGATGAATATAAATATAAAACCTACATCTGTCCCAAAAGGTGACAAAGATGTCACTCTGGTGACAGTCACAAAAATGACAAGGAGGCTATAATGACCAAAAGGACAATAATTATATTAGCAAGCATAGCTGTATTAATAATAATTTTTATTGTAGTATTTGATATTTTTGAAATTAATGAAGTAGAAAGTCAAAAAGAATTGTCTAGGCAAATGTTTTTATCTGATACATTTCCAGAAGAGTACAAGCCATATATAGATGAATTAAAGAAGAAATATCCTAATTGGGAATTTAAAGCCCTATATACAAACCTAGATTGGAAGTATGTTATTGATAATGAGAATATTTATGGAAAAAATTTAGTGCCGAAGTCATATTCTGACAGCTGGAAGAATACTAAACCTGGAGAATATAATGTTGAAATAGATAGCGGATGGGTTGATAGTTCAAGAGAAGCTGTAGAGTTTGCAATGGATCCAAGAAATTTTTTGAATTATATAAGGGTGTTTCAATTTGAAGAATTATCATATAATCAGTATAGCAACAATACTTCAAGTATAGAAAAGATTCTTTATGGTACCGAATTTTATAACAGGATAGTAGAATACAAAAATGCTAGTGGTACAAATATAGTTACAGATAAGAAATACTCAGATTTAATATTATCTGCTGCTAAAACTTCTAAAGTAAGTAGTTTTCATTTAGCTTCAAGAATAAAACAAGAAGTTGGGCCTTTTTTGTCTCACAGCTCTATTAGTGGTACTGTAGATGGTTTTGAAGGATTATATAATTTCTATAACATAGGTGCTACTAGTTCGTCTGAACCAATGGGCGCTATTAAAAACGGTCTTCAATATGCAAAGGATGGAAAAGGTGCAAGTGAAGCTACGAAAAAGAAATATTTGATACCATGGAATACAAAAGAAAGAGCGATTACAGGTGGAGGAATATTTATTGGTTCTAGTTACATTAATTCTGGACAAGATACAATATATCTTCAAAAGTTTCATGTTTATGACACTGGAAGTGGCGAGCTTTTTTGGCATCAGTATATGACTAATGTTCTAGCACCATATAGTGAGTCTAAAATAATATACACAGGTTATGCAAATAGTGATATGTTAGACAATCCTATGTCATTTGTAATTCCAATATATGAAAATATGCCAGATTTACCATGTACAAGCCCTGCAATTTCTGCTAGTGATTTTTCATCTGATAACACAAAAGTATATGCAAATGTGGAAACTAGTCTAAATGTAAGGTGTGGACCGGGAACTTCATATGAAAGTTTAACTACTGTTCAAGGTGGAACTCAGATGACAAGAATTGCGAAAGGTAAACAAAAAGGAGAACTTTGGGATAGAGTTATACTAGAAAATGGTCTTGTACGGATATGTATTTCAAAACTATGTTGAAGAGGTTCCAGATATAGAAGTGGAAAAGATAGAATTATCTTCAGATAAAACTACAATTAATAAAGGAGAAATTATTAGCTTAAATACAAAAGTAGTACCGGAAGGGGCAACAGACAAAAGTATAACATTTAGTTCAAGTGATTCTAAAGTGTTGGAAGTAAGTTCGAGTGGAAAAGTTACAGGTATAAGATCTGGAAAGGCAACAATAACGGCAAGGGCTAATAATGGAGTAAATGCCAAAATTGAAATAACAGTATATAGCCCAGTTACAGATATATTATTAAGTACAGATAATGTTAGAGTACAAAAGGATAGTAGTTTTAAAATTAATGCAGAAGTCTTACCAGATGATGCAGATAATAAAAATATAGAATATAAATCAGAAAATGAATTGATAGCAAAAGTAGACAATACCGGGAATATAACAGGTATTTCAGAAGGAAATACTAAGATAATAGTGAGTGCAGAAGATGGGAAAATTTCAAAAACAATAGAGGTAGTAGTAACTAGAAAATTACAAGAAGGAGAAATTGTATTTGATCCAAAATTACAAGTCAATGGGAATGAAATTACTGGTTTAGAGAATAAAAACAATACAGTAGATTCATTATTAAGCAAAATTCAAACTAATTATACAGTAGAAATATATAATAAAAATGGTGAAAAAATATCAGGTAGTAATCTTGCTGGAACAGGTAGTACTGTAAAAATATTAGATAATAATATATTAATAGCAGAATATACATTAATAATCTATGGAGACACAAATGGGGATGGAAAAATTAACAGTATAGATTTATTAGTTTTACAAAGGCATATACTAGAAATAGAAAAGTTAGAAAATGTATACGTAAAGGCAGGAAATGTTAGAAAAAATGGTAAAAATCCAAGTTCTGTGGATTGCTTATTAATTCAAAGACATATTCTTGGCTTACAAAATATAGAGCAGTAAGAAGGAGAAGTAAGTGTGAATAATAAAGTATTAAAATTAATAATATTTTTAATAATAGTATGCATAGGTTTTAAAATAAATTTTATTGTTAATGGTGCAGAAAAAACTTTAAATATTTCTTTAAATGCAAATAGTGAAAATGTAGCAGATAATGAAGAATTTGAAATAACAGTAAATGTAAATAACTCCGAAATAGCAGCATGTACTTTATTCATATATTATGAAAGTGAAAGAGTAGAGTGTGTTACAAATAATGATAATATTAATGTATTAGAAAATAGAATAATTTATTCATGGTATTCAAGCAATCGGAAAAAATGTAACAATAAGTAATATGGTGAATTTAGAATTTATTGCAAAAAGTGAAGGAATTGCAACTTTTTCAGTATCAGGTGAATTATATAATGAAAAAGGAGAAAGAATTGATTTTAATGGAGATAGCATAGATATTAATATAGGAACAATGCAAGAAGAAAACAATACACAGGAATTAATAGCGGAAATTCAAAATAATAGTGATAGTTTAAATTTAGGAATATTAAGAACAAACCATGAAGGAATCATGCCAGATTTTAATCAAGATATACTAGAGTATTATTTAGTTGTAGATGAGACAGTAGATAACATTGATATAACAGCTATTCCAGAAAGTGAAAAAGCAGAAGTTATTATTACAGGAAATAAAAAATTAAAAATGGGGTTAAATACAATAGAAATTACTGTAAGTTTAAATGGAAATAGCAAAACATATAAAATCAATGTAACGAAAACGAGTAATGAAGCGGATACAAATACTAATTTAGAAACTCTAGCTATAGAATATTATACATTAGAGCCAGAATACAATACTAATATTACAAATTATCACGTAGAGATAAGCAATACAGAAAATTCTTTAAATATTTTAGCAATACCAGAAGACGAAGAAGCAAAAGTGAAAATAATAGGAAATGACAATTTAAAGTATGGAAAAAACAATGTGATTGTTACTGTTACAGCAAAAGATGGAATTACTACAAAAAAATATAATATAGAAGTATATAAAAGGAACGAAGAAGAAGAGATAAAGTATCAAGAAGATGTAAACAAAAAAATAGAAGAAGCAAATAATTTACTAGCAAAAAAGAATATAGAAGTTACAAGCATAGAAGGTAATATAGAAAAGGTAGAGGACAATTCTAATAATAACAATAACAAAATTTTAATAATAGTTATATTAACAATAGTAGTAATAGCTGTGGGAGTGGTAATTATTATTGTTAGAAAAAAGAAAAAATAATACAATTGCTTAGATTAACATAAATAGAATATTTTCGTTAGTTGAAAAGCCTTGAAAATCTAAGAATAAAAAATTGCAAAAAAACTTAACGACATGAAATTAT
>CALXVB010000021.1 GCA_944391855.1 uncultured Clostridia bacterium
ACAAAAGGTTTTACAAGTTCCATATTTTCCTCCAATTTTACTTTTATAATATATCATACTTCTTTGTTTTTTTCCACTTTTTTATGGATAGCCTGTCCATTTTTTGATTGATACTGGTATCCATTATTTAATGGATACGGTACATCATTTATATAAATTCTTCTTTGAATTATTTGTTTATTTTCATTTCTAATCAACTCAACAATTACAAAATTTTTATCTCTTAAGTCTGAAATCCAACTTGAAATTGTTTTTGGGTTTACATCTAATTTCTCTGCTAAATATTTATTAGATGCAAAACAATAGCCTTCTTTACAAGCAAGAGATGTTATTATTGCATATAATAGTTTTTCATTTGCTTTTAAATCTTTATTATATAAAACTGTTGCGGGAATCACTGAATAATATCCTATCGCTTCTTTATTTTCTTTCATATACCACTCCAATTCTAGCAATAAATCAAGCATAAAAAATACAGAATACTTCAACTAATTTGAAATACTCTGTAATATAGATGATTACTGCATTTTATTTACTTTTATATTTAGTTGGTATATTTTAAAATCCACAGGTGTGGATTTAAATTTGCAATTTCCAGCAGGATGGGAAAATGCAAGACGAATAAAATTTGCACAAGGCTATACAATGCCTGCGCCTAGAGATTTTGTTGGATATGGACCACTTACAGAGCCAGAATCATTAGCTATATATAATTTTACATTAATGCATAATTCCAGACTGATTTTAGCTTACCACACACAAGGAGAAGTAATATATTGGAAGTATGCAGATTACTTACCACCATATTCAGAAGAAATAGGAAGAAGATTTGCTGAAGCAAGTGGATATACATTAGACATAACTCCACCAGAGTCTGCATATGCAGGGTATAAAGATTGGTTTATACAAGAATACAATAGACCAGGATATACTATTGAAGCAGGACTTGGTGAAAACCCACTTCCTATATCCCAATTTAATAAAATTTATAATGATAATATTGGAATATTAGTTTTAGGGGCAGTTTTGTAAAAAAGAAGATATTTATTAGAAAATTAAAAAATAGAAATGAACTTAAAAAATTCATTTCTATTTTTGTTAAGTTAAGTAGTTTATTCTCATAAATTTAAAACAAAATTGAAATTCCAAATAATCTTAAAACAAAAGCAAAAGCAAAATATATTCCCATTACAATTAAGTATGTTATTGTTGCTTTATTATCGTCTTCTTCAGAATATAGAGCCTTAATAGCAAAATAAGTTAATATAGCTGTAATTACTGAACAAAAACTTGCATATGTATTTGTAAATCTTGCAACATAAGTATTTACATATCCTAATAAAGATATAATGCTTGAAGTAATAACTGGAATATATGCTACTATTAAAGTACTTGCAATAGTAAGATAATTTTTCTTTTTATTCTTCATAAATAAGTAAATAATTAAAGATAATGCTGCTATTATTATTGCAGGTCCTAATATTGTAAAGAATAAACCTATAATGTCCATAAATGAATCTGCTAAATATGAAAATATGTTAGAATACCAACTAAGACTAACCATATTTCTTATTAAACTAATTATTCCACCTATAAGTTCGGCTACTACCCATGTAATAAATGAAACTAATATTATAATAAAATATGATTTTGGAGATTCAGCAACATTCTTTATTTCGTCATAAGGTGTCTTAAAAATATTTTCGAAAAAGTTTTTACTTGCGCTGTAATCTTTTTTTACATTAGTAGTTTTTGGTTGTTCTTTTGTTTCAGTTACTGTTTCTTTTACTTCTTCAGTGTTATTAACTTTTTGTTCTTCGTTATTTCCTTCCATTTTAACACATCCTTTCTATTTCTCATATATATTAAACTACAAAATTTTGAATTTGTAAATATTAGATGATAATATTATATTAAATTTTGGGGTATAATATTAATAAATTTGAAAATTATATTGAAAAAGTTAGCCTAAATGGATATAATTGTAAAAGATTAGAAAGGAGAGATTATATGGCAGAGAAAACAGAAGTAGAAATGTTAAAGAAAAAACTATTTAATAAAAAAGAAAATGGTTGGATAAACACTAAAGAAAAAGAAAATATATTTGCTTATGCTAAAGGATATATTAACTTTATGAATAAATCAAAAACAGAAAGAGAAATAATTAAAAGCAGTAAAGAAATTGCAGAAAGTAAAGGATTTAAAGACATAAATGAGTTTGAATCATTAAAAGCAGGAGATAAAGTATACTTCATAAATAGAGATAAAAGTATGTATTTAGCCGTAATTGGAAAAAACAATATAGAAGATGGAGTAAATATAATAGGGGCACATGCTGATTCTCCAAGATTGGATTTAAAACCAAATCCTTTATACGAAGATGGTGGATTTGCATACTTTAAAACACATTATTATGGGGGAATAAAAAAATACCAATGGACAGCAATTCCACTTAGTATACATGGAGTTATTATAAAGAAAAATGGAGAGAAAGTAGAAATAAATATAGGGGAAAATGAGGAAGATCCAATATTTACAATAACAGATTTATTACCACATTTAGCACAAGACCAAATGGAGAAGAAGTTGAAAAATGGCATAGATGGGGAAGATTTAAACCTTTTAATTGGAAGCATACCATATTCAGAAGACGTGCCAGAAGCGGTTAAGTTAAATATTTTAGACATATTAAATAGAAAATATGGAATTACTGAAGTAGACTTCTTAAGTTCAGAATTAGAACTTGTACCTGCTATGAAATGTAGAAGTATGGGGTTTGATGAAAGCTTAGTTGCAGGATACGGACAAGATGATAAAATATGTGTATATACAGAACTAACTGCATTAGTGGACATGCAGGAAGTACCAAATAGAACAGCAGTATGCATTATATCTGATAAAGAAGAAATAGGAAGTATGGGAAATACAGGAATGGAATCTCATATGTTTGATACATTTATGGCAGAAATATTAAATAAATTAGCAGTAAATAGACCAAATTTATTAGAAAAAGTATTTAGTAAATCAAAAATGTTATCAGCAGACGTTGATGCAGGATTTGACCCAATTTATGCAAATGTTTCAGAAAGAAATAATGCTGGGTATTTAGGAAGAGGAATTTCTTTAAATAAATATACTGGTGCAAGAGGAAAATCTGGAGCATCAGATGCTAACGCAGAATTTGTTGCAGAAGTAAGAAATATATTTGAAAAAAATGATATTAAATATCAAATTACAGAGCTTGGGAAAGTAGATGTTGGAGGAGGAGGAACTATAGCATATATTCTAGCAAACAAGGGAATAGACGTTATAGATTGTGGAGTACCAGTACTTTCAATGCATTCACCTTATGAAGTAACAAGTAAATTTGATTTATACGAAGCATATAAAGGATATAAAGCATTTTGGAACGCATAAATAGCATAAAAAAGAGACAGAACCAATTGGTTTCTGTCTCTTTTGAAAGTGATACTTAACGACTACTATGCCGTTTACTGAAAGTACAACAATCGTGAATTCCATCGCAATCTTTGTTTTCGCAAACGTTAGTGCCGTGAAGCACACAAATACATTGATAGCCATTTTTATATGGCCATTGCTGTTTGGGCTGACTCATTGTGCCAGCTTTTGGTGTATTCTTGCCACGAGTTATTTTGTCCAAAATTGAACACCTCCTAAAAAAGTATAAAATTCATTATATCAAATAGAAATAAAAATGGCAAATTTTTCAAAATAAATTAAAAATATTGTCAAAAAAATTGTCTAATGATATACTAATGGAAATAAAAATAAAAGGAGGAAGTAAAAGTGTTTTGCGAAAAATGTGGAAATGAACTAAAAGACGGAGAAAATGTTTGCAGTAAATGTGGCTATAGTAAGCCAAAAAAGAAAGGATCAAGCAGCAAAATAGTTGTAATAGTTATTTTAACAATAATTATCATTGCACTACTTGTAGCAGGAGGAATATTTCTTCTAAAACCAAGTGAGAATAGCGAAGAAAAGCAAGCTGAAAATGATTTTGAGCAAATTGGTACAAATGGTAGCCAAGTAACTCAATTATCAGAGAAAAGCTTTGCCACAATGGCAGTAGATGATAGCGAATTAAACTTAACGGACGAACAAAAAGAAGTACTTAAATATTTTGACAATGACTATTTTTCAGTATGGAATTGTGAATTTTTACAGAGATATCCAAAAATATATAAAGGTGCTCAGCTAGAAATTTCATGTTCTGTTGCTAAAGTCATCAAATCTACTAATGAAGAATTTGAAGCATTAATGGTAATATTTGATGGCTATGGAGATGCACCTACTTTAGAATCTACTTCTAATATATTTGTATTAAAGACTAAACAGCTAGACGAAAGACTAATAGAAGGAGATAGTCTAAAATTATATGGTAGATATACAGACATAGGAACATATGAAGTAGATGGAAAAAGCTATACAGTACCAGTAATAAATGCTATAAATATAGTTAAAACAAATTCAGCAGAGAGTAGAAGATTTGATTTAGACACAATAACAACAGTAGCAAAATATATTTTTGGTGATGATATAAAAATAAGAAAACCAGTTTCAGGAACAGACTTTGAATTAGGTCAACACTATATTCCAGAAGACTTTTTCTATTTAGTAACATTAGATAATCAATCTAATGCAAACTTTAGAGCATTTGATATACATCAAGATTATGGATACATTAGCTATAATTACAAACATAATGATCTACCAGATACTGTAGAAAAAAGATTATTTATATCAGCAGACTTTAATCACTTCATAGTAAGTACTTATGATAGTAGTACGAGTCACTTATATATAGATTATTTTAATGATAATTTCGAAAAATTATGGGGTAGAGAATTTAGTTATAATTCTAACGAATCAAATATGAGTCCTATGGATTACACAGCAAAGCAAATGGCATTTGTTATAGATAATGACTTATACTTAATTGATTTAGAAACAGGAGAAAATATAATTGATCCAGTATTAGTAGGAAGTAAATTAGGAGTGGTAATGTTATCTGACGGAATATTACTAATAGGGGATGACACTAAAGATACTATCATGAAAGTTGGTTATGATGGACAGACAATATATAAAACAAATGTAGAAACAGAAATGGATAGCTTTAATAGTGTATGTACACAAATTGTTGATGGGAAAATGGTTATATGTATATCAGGACAAGTAGGAGACCCATATTATGCAAGTGATTATAAAGAAAAATACATAGTATTAAATGATGACGGAAGTATAGAACTTGAAACAGAAGATATATCTATATATGCATATTAAAATAAAAATATAAAATAAATACACCTAAAATATTAAGTTATTAGTATTTAGGTGTATTTTAATATTTTAGGTGTATTTATATAAAAAAATAAAACTTATAAATATTTGGTAGAGAATAAAAATCTCTTAAATATGGTGAGCCAGGAGGGATTCGAACCCCCGACCCACGCCTTAGAAGGGCGTTGCTCTATCCAGCTGAGCTACTGACCCATATGAATTCCAAAATTTATAAGTCTCATTATATTAATTATTAAATTTATTGCATTTATTAGGTATTAAGTATAACCATTTCTAAATGCAATAACTATAATAGCATTTTTTTTTATAAAAGTCAATAAAATATTACTAAAATCATAGAAAAAAATTACAAAATAGTGTATAATCCTAAAATATAGAATAGAAAATGCATAATATAAGGTAATATAAAAATAATAATAGTAATATATGGAATAAAAGGGGATTTTATATGGAAAATAAAAATAAAGTAACTATTCATCACCTGTTTTGGTATTTCTTAATATTTAGCATTTTAGGGTTAATAATAGAAACAGTATATTGTTTCTTAGGAACAGGAATACTAGAAAGTAGAAAAGGCTTTATATGGGGACCATTTTGTCCTGTATATGGAGTTTGTGGCGCAATATTAATATTTGCATTAGACAAAATGAATATAAAAGGATTTGTAAAATTATTTATAGCCGGATTTATTTTTGGGTCACTTGCAGAATACATATTAAGTTATGGATTAGAAGCAATATATGGAAATAGATTCTGGAATTATGAATATTTGCAATATAATCTAAATGGAAGAATAAGTTTAATATTTTCAATATACTGGGGAATTCTTGCTATTGTATTAGTAAAATTCATAAAACCATTAATAGACAAAATCATTAATAAAATAAAACCGCATACTAGAAACATTGTAGAGCTTGGTATATTTATATTCCTTGTAATAGATGGTTTAGTTACAATGTGGGGAGTACAAACATATCAAAACAGAGTTGTATATAAAAAAGTGTATAGACCAATAGAAGGAAATATATTCTCAGAAATAAGAGGAAAAATAGAAAACGAATATTTTACAAATGAGAGGCTGTCTACAACGTTTCCAAATTTGAGAATAAAAGATGAAAACGGGGAAGAAGTGTGGATAAAGACTCTTATAAAAGACGAATAATTGGATTTAATCCTGAAAGATAAATCCAATTATTCCAAATATTAAGAACAAAATACCGAGAAAATTTTTTCATTGTTTCTTCTGAAATATATTTTCTTATAAATTTTCCAGCTATAATTGCTATAGAATCACTAACTATCATACCAAATATTGCACCAAGAATTAACATGAATTTATAATTTGGATATTGTATACCAAATCCAAGTGAAGCTAGAAAAGTTTTATCTCCAAACTCTCCAACTAATATAGAAAGTGCAATAATAAATGTATAACTTATGTTTAATTTAGATATTTTTTCTAATAGAGAACTTTTTTTATCTGAATTAGAAGAAATTTTTTCTTTTTTAGGTACCAAAGATAAAATTCCAACAATAATAAAAGAAGCATAAGTAAAATATTTTATAATCAAGTGTATATTTTCATTCTCTAAAATTCCAAGACTGCTACCAAAAAGAATAGCAATACCATGGCTAAAAAACGAACCTATTATAATTCCAATAATAATATTTCTTACTCGTACTCCGCCAGAAAAAGAAAGAACAAGTAACTGAGTTTTATCGCCAAGTTCTGCGATAAAAACCATAATAAAAGAAATAAGAAAAGGATAAAAAAATTCCATAATTACTCCCTATAAACTATAAAAATGATTATTGTTTAAATATATTCATATACAAATAAATAAGAACATAAGACAAGCATATATTTTAAACCAATGTGAAAGTTGTGTGAAAAATATTGCGTGCCAAAAAAAATAATGTTAATATTATTCCGAAAAATGTACGGAAATAAGAGATTGGAGGAAGATAAAGTGATAGAAGTAAAAAATGTCACAAAAAAATATGGAACCACAGTAGCTGTTGACAACATTAGTTTTGAAGTGAAGAAAGGTAAAGTGGTTGGCTTTTTAGGACCTAATGGTGCGGGAAAAAGTACGACGATGAACATGATTACAGGTTTTATCGAACCAACCAATGGTCAAATTATTATTAATGGAAATGATATTTCTAGAAAACCAAAGAAAGCTAAAAAAGACATAGGGTATATGCCAGAAAATGTCCCACTATACTATGAACTTACAGCTAGAGAGTTTATAAAATACATGGCCGAACTAAAAATGGTAAAAAGAGATATTAGAAAACAAGAAGTAGAAAGAGTCATTAAAGAAGTAGGATTAGAAGAAGTTCAAAATAAATTAATAAAAAATTTATCAAGAGGATATAAGCAAAGAGTAAGTTTAGCAGGTGCCCTAATAGGAAATCCAGACGTAATCATATTAGATGAACCAACAGTTGGTCTAGACCCAAAGCAAATAACAGAGATAAGAAGTTTAATAAAAAAGCTTGGAAGAAAGCATACAGTAATAATAAGTTCACATATTTTATCAGAAATAAGTCAAATATGTGAAAGAGTAATTATAATAAATAAAGGAAAAATAATTGCAATAGATACTCCTGAAAACTTAGAAAAAGCGACAAAAGAGAAAAATAAAATTTCTATTACTGTAGAAGATCCAAAAGATAACATGAAAACATTAAAAGATAAAATAAAAGAAATAGAATCAGTAGAATTTATAAAAGACAACAATGATGGAACAAAGCAATACATGATAACTTCGTCGTCAAAAATAGATTTGAGAAAAAAATTATTTGAAGTATTACCTAAAGAAGAAATTGTAATATTTGAACTAAAAAAAGCAGAAACAACATTAGAGGATGCTTTTATAAAATTAATAGACACAGCAAAGGAGGGAAAAAATAATGTGGACAATATTTAAAAAAGAATTAAAAACATATTTTTTATCTCCAATAGGTTATATAGCTATAGGAGTATTCATGCTTATGTATAGTATTTTCTTTTATCTTACAACAATAGGATATGGCTCTATATATATGGGAGATTTATATTATGCAACAGCAAGATATGGTTTATTATTAATAATACCATTACTTACAATGAGAATGTTTTCAGAAGAAAGAAAAAATGGAACAGAGCAATTATTACTTACTTCTCCTAGAAGTGTAACTTCTATAGTATTGGGAAAATTTTTAGCAGCAGCTACAGTAATTTTAATAACACTAGTACTTTCGCTAATATATTCTGTCATTATAAGTTTTTTTGGAAATGTGAGTATACCAACATTAATTGTAACCATGGGAGGATTTTTCTTAGTAGCAATAGCAGCAATATCAATAGGAATGCTTGCATCTAGCATTACTGAGAACCAAGTAATAGCAGCAATTATTACTATAGGAGTTTTAGTAGCACCATGGTTTTTAGTAGATATAAATGAAGTATTTTCTAGTATTGATTTAATAGACAAATTCTTAAAATTTCCAAGTGGATTAGTATCAATCGCAGATACGATAAGTCTATTATCAATTACTGTAATGTGCATACTGCTTACAATAGTATTAATAAAGAGAAGAAAAACAGTAAAGTAGAAAAGAGGTGAATTTGGTGAATAAAGATAATAAGGATAAAAAATCAAAAAAAGATTCTAAAAAAGAATCAAAAGATTTGACAGTAAAAAAAGAAAAAAGAGTTGATACCAGGAAGTGGTTTAAGGAAACCTCCTTAACCATTTTACTAATAGCAATAATTGTTGCCACCTGCATAGGAATTAATATATTTGTAGAGAATGTAAACTTGGAAGATATTGATTTTACAGAAGATAAAATTCATAGTCTTTCAGAAGAGACTAGACAAATTACAGAAAATATAGATAAAGAAGTGGAAATAATACTTATTAAAATGTCTGAGTCAGAAGAAGAACTTGCTAATAGGTATAGAAGTATAAACGATAAAATATCTGTAGAAGTAGTTAATGATATAACTGCAAGAACAGACTTGGTTGATGAATATAATATTAGTGCAAATAGTTATGGCATTTTAGTAAAAAGCGGAGAAAAATATAAAATATTAACAAGTAATGACTTATATACGTATGACTATGCGACATATACACGAATAGACACGAGAGAAGAAGCATTAACAAATGCTATAATAGACGTAACTACAGAAGAAAAGCCTGTAGTATATAATCTTATAGGACACAACAAATATAGTTCTGACTATTTCTACTTATTCCTTACAGACTTAGTAGATGAGTCCTATGATGTATATGATTTAGACCTATTAACAAGAGGAGAGATACCAGAGGATTGTTCTGTACTAATAATGACAACTTTAGCAGAAGATTTAACAGCAACAGAAAAAGATGAGATATTAGACTATATTAATGAAGGCGGAAAAATACTATATTTTACTGATCCAAATTCAACTGGAAAAGAAATGCCAAACCTACAAACAATATTAGACGAATATGGAATTAGTATATCTGAAGGTGTTGTTTTAGAGCAAGATATGGACAAAATGCTATATGGTACTTCATCAGCGATATTAGTTACAGTAAGTCCATATACTAGCGTAACTAATAAAGCAGACATGAATCTAAGTGCATGTTTTATGACCTCAGGAAGAATTGACTTTGAAGATAGCGAAAAATTAGAAGAATTAGGAGTAGAAGTAGAAACATTGGCATCAACAAGTAGCGATTCTTTCTATAGAACAGACTATTCTATTACAGATAGTTCAAAAACAGATACAGATGAAGATGCGGCATATTCAACAGTTGGTGCTTTGTTAAAGAAAAAAATAGATAATGATACAACTTCAGAAATGATAGTATATACAAATAATATATTCATAAGTAATTTATTAATTGCTATAAGCCAGCAAGACCAGAGGTATGCATTAGACTTTTATAACAATGAAGATTTAGCAATGAATTCAGTTGCATATTTAACAGAAAGAGAAAATATGATTCTTATAAGAAAAGATGCAGAAATTTCAACATACGCAGTAACAGAACAACAAAACCTAATTATACTTTCAGTAATATTTGCAATTCCAGTAGTAATTGTAATAATAGGAATTATAGTATGGCAGGTTAGAAGAAGAAAGAAATAGTAATAAAAATGAAGCCTTCTCATAAATATTATGAGGAGGTTTTTTTGTGAAAAAAGTTTTAAAATCAGTATTTGTAATCGTAGGTGCAGTTATAGGCGCGGGATTTGCATCAGGACAAGAAATATATAGTTTTTTTAATATATATAATGAAAGTGGACTAATAGGAATAATTATTTCAAGTGTTTTACTCGGAGTTATAATATATAAAGCACTAAAAAAATCAAATGATTTTAATCTAAGTAATTATGACGAATTATTAGTAAAAATAAAGGTTCCAAAAACAGTAAAAAATATATTAAATATTATTATAAATACTTTTTTACTAATATCATTTTATATCATGGTTGCTGGATTTACAGCATATTTTAAACAAGAATTTAACATACCAAGAATTATAACTGCCTTAGCAATAACTAGTATAAGTTATATAACCTTTATGAAAAACATAGAAGGGATAACTAAAGTTAGTATGTGGATAGTACCAATATTAATAATTATTATACTAATTATAGGTTTGCAATCAAATCCATTAAAAACAATTCAAGAAATTGAATTAAAAAATATAAATATTAAAGCAAATTGGGTATTAAAGGCTATTGAATATACAAGCTATAACAGCATATTACTTGTACCAGTTTTAATTAGTCTAAGAAAATATTCAAAATCAAATGAAAGAAATATAGGAATAATAACTGCACTAATATTTGCCAGTTTGTCGATTACAATATATTTAGTATTATTTAAAGAAGGAAATTTATTAGGAATTGAAATTCCAATGATAAAAATTGCAAATGAGTATGGAAGTATTTTCAAATATGCATATAGTTTAGTTATAATTTTTGCAATCTATACTACCATGATATCAGAAGGGTATGGATTTTTAACCAATTATACAAAAACAAAAGAACAGTATAAAAAAATTGCAAAAATTATATGTGTTTCAGCAATTTTTATGTCTAATATTAGCTTTTCATTTCTAATTAATTTAACATATCCTGTGTTTGGAATTTTAGGTATAATTCAGTTAATTTATTTAATTAAATAACCTAAATCTATTGAAAAAAAACAATAAAACTGATATAAATATTAGAAAGCAAAGGAGGAATAATCTTGAAGAATATAATAGACTTTAAGAGAGAAGAAAAGAAAGTAAGGAATAAAAATAAAAGAAAAATAAATAAAAAGAAGATGATAATAACTATATCTATTATAATTCTAGCACTAATAATTGGAATAACAGCACTATTATATTATTCAAGTAGAGATGTTAGAAATTTTTTAGACCAATATTTATTTAGAAAAAACGTAACGCAAGAGAAACTTGAATCAATAGAACTAGACTATGATTCAAATATAAATGTTATTGCATATAATAAATATATTTGTATACTGGCAGAAAATAAATTAATGGAATATAATTCATCAGGAAAATTAGAACATGAAATTAATTTAGAAATAAATAATCCAGTATATAGTGTTAATAATAAATATTTAGCAATTAGTGAACTAAATAGCTCAAGACTTAATTTAATATCAGATTCTAAAATATTTTGGACTAAAAACGTAGATGGAAATATATCTAAAATAAATGTAAATGAAAAGGGTTATGTTAGCGTAATTCTAACTGGAACAGCATATAAGTCAGTTATAGTAGTGTTTGATGAAAATGGAAATGAACTATTTAAGTCATACTTGGCAAATACAATTGCTGTAGACACAAGTATATCAAACGATAATAAATATTTGGCATATGCGGAAGTAAATACAACAGGAACAACAATAAAATCAAACATAAAAGTTCTTTCAATAGATAGAGCACAAAACGACCTAGAAGCCCCTGTGTTATATACATATTCAGCAGATAGTAACAAATTAATTGTTAATATAGAATATCATAAGAATGGACAACTTACATGCATGTATGATACTGAAATATCATCAATAAAGGATGAAAATAATACGGTTTTAATGGATTTAACAGAAAAAGGTAAGAACATAAATTTTTGTAATATTAATTTAGACAATAATGTATATAGAGCAGTAGAGGAAAATGACGGACTATTTAATACAAATACTATAATAGAAATAAGAGAATCAGGAAACGATAAAACTACAGTGTATACAGTAGAAGGAGTAGCAAAAGATATAAATAGCTTTAATAATGTAATAGCAGTAAATTTAGGACAAGAGATAGAATTTATAAATACAAGAGGGATGCTTTTAAAAAGATATAGTTCAGTGCAAGAGGTACAAAATGTGGTAATAGGAAACGGAATTGCAGGAATTATATATAAAGATCAGGTAGAGATTATAAATCTATAAAAAATTAAAATAGGAGGTGGGAATATGGCAATAATAGTGGATTTAGTAATTTTGGCAATAATGGTTTTATGCATAATAATAGGCTATGTAAGAGGACTTACAGGCTCACTAATAAAAATATTATCGTTTGTATTATCAATAATAATAGCATTTATTTTGTTTATACCAATATCTAATTTAATAATAGATAAAACTGGAATAGATGAAAGTTTAGAACAAACTATCAGAGAAACAATAGTACAAGAAGATGAAACACAAGAAGAAAAGATGCCAGAGACAATAACAAACTATATAGGAGAAAAAGTGGAACAAGCGTCAGATAGCGCAAAAGAAGCTGTTGTAGATAGTACTGCAAGAGAAGTTGCTGTAACAATAGTTAAAGCAGGAACATGGATAGGATTATTTTTAATAGCAAGAATACTATTAATTTTATTAAGATTTATAACTTCTTTGATTGCAAAACTACCAGTAATCAAACAATTTGATAAATTAGGTGGAGTAATTTATGGAATATTGGAAGGAATAATTATAATCTATTTAGTTCTTGCGATAATATCTTTTATATCACCATTAATAGGAGAAAATATAATAACAGCAATCGACGAATCTATGGTAGGAAGTATGCTATATAACAATAACTTATTATTGAAAATAATATTCTAATAAAATTTTAAAATTATTACTATTTGGTTATTAATACTAAATAGTAATAATTTTTTGCTAAAATATATATTAAAATGTTGATATTCTATGAAAAGTTTAGTATAATGTGTATTATCTTGTAAAAAATGGGAGTGAATTATTTTGAATAAACAAGCTAAAGAAAAAAAGGGGAGTAAAGTTGTAAAAAATAAAGGAAAGAAGAAAAAAAATATTTTTATAAGAGTAGTCTTAATATTGATATTAGTAATAATTATTGCAGCAGCAATATTACTATATAAGAAATATAAAGATGAAGGATGGTCAGGAGTATCAAAAACATTATTAGGACATGATGAAGAAACAGTAAACAGCTTAGATAAAATGTATTGCTTAATATTAGGACAAAGCCAAAACTTAACAGACACTATAATACTTGCATCATATGATCCAAAAACACAAGAGGCAGCACTTTTATCAATACCAAGAGATACATTTGTGGGAGATGACCCAGCATATGCTTCAGCTTGGGATAAGATAAATGCAGTGTATCAAACTGGTCCAGAAAATACTTTAGCAGAAGTAAGGGACTTAACAGGAATAAATGTACAATACTATTTAAAGGTAGATACTGAAGCACTAAAAGCTTTAGTAGACGAAATTGGAGGAGTATACTTTGACGTACCAATAGATATGTATTATACAGATAGAGGTCAAAATTTATATATAGACTTAGAAGCAGGATATCAATTATTAGATGGAGATAAGGCAGAACAATTAGTACGTTTTAGACATAATAATGATGGCTCAACTTACCCAGCTGATTATGGAATAGAAGATTTGGGAAGAATGAGAACACAAAAAGAATTTTTGGCAGAACTTTTAAAACAATGTATAGAAAAAATGGATTTAAATACAATACTTGGATTCTTAGATATAGCAGAACAATATGTGGAAACAAATTTAGATTTTGATGCAATAAAAGACTATATTCCATATATACTAGAATACAATGTAGATGAATTAAAAACAGATACATTGCCAGGAGAATCAGTACTTACAAATGGAACGTATGTATATTTAGTAGATGAAGAAAAAAGTCAAGAAATGATAAATGAACTTTTCTATAATATAACTCCAACTGTAGATTCTACAGATGGAAATGTAATAGACGGTGAGGGAAATGCTATTGATACTTCTACAGTAACAGAAGAATATGATTTAAAAGTAGAGGTATTAAATGGAAGCGGAAGTTCTAGTAAATTAAGTGAAGTAGTTGGAGAATTAGAAGCTGCAGGCTTTGAAGTAGTACAAACAGGAAACACTTCTCAAACAAATAATACAACAATAATAGATAGAAATTCTTCTCCAGAAGGTGCTTTAAACTTGATAGAACAGATAATGAATACAGAAAGCGTAACAACAGGTGACTCAAGTGAAACGAGGGACGTAACCATAATAATAGGTACAGATTATGTAATGTAAGACTTATAATTATAATTAAAATGATTGTCTAGACTTTATAAGAATTTATTTTAAATATATTATATATTATTATTAAATAGTATTATAAAAATCAATAAAAATCACAGTAAGCTTCTAATAGCTTACTGTGATAAATATAAATTAATTATAAACAATCATAATTAATTTATAAATAATCATTAATTTGTGTAAATTTATATCTTCCACCACTTTTTTCTTTATGATTTTTCTTCTTAGGATTCTTCCTCGAAACTTTTGAAATATTTTTAGTTCTACCACGTCTATTACCATTACGGTTAATTCTTTTTAAAATCGTTGTAAGTAAAAATAAAATCAAAAATATTAATAATGCTCTAAAAATGATAGTTTCAAAATTTGAAGGAGTTACTGAACTTGCTGCTATTAATTCAGTAGAATACTCTTTATCATCTATAGTATAAGTAACTTTTCCAACAACTGAGCCTTCAGAAATTGGGGCAGCTAAATTTTCATTAATCTCTACTTTTTTATCTAAGTTATCTATATCAACATTGTTTTTTAATAAAATATCTAGATTACTTTTGGCAACTATATCCAAATTTTTAGTTTCTTTTGTAGCACCAGAAACTTCAACAGTTTCAATTACTTCATTTTCAGAAATTAGTTCTTGATTAGAATAATTATCAAAACCATAATCAAATAATTTTATACAATCTTCATATCTATCTTTTATAGTGTTACTTCCAAGTACAACTTCAAGTAGAGTTACACCATTCTTTTCGGCTGTTGACACTATGCAATATCCAGACTTATCAGTATAACCAGTTTTTAAACCAGTAGCATCAGGGTAGTAATATTCATCATTTTTATTTATTAGCCCATTTGTTGCATTAAAAATTCTATCTTCTCTATCATATTTGTTACTTGTTGGCAAAGTATATTGACTTATTTTAGCAATTCTCATGATATCATCGAATTTCATGGCATATTGACCTATAAGAGCTAAATCATGAGCAGTAGAATAGTGATTATCATCATGAACCCCATTAGGATTTACAAAATTAGTATTTGTACAACCAAGTTCTTTTGCTTTATCATTCATCATGGTAGAAAAGTTTTCTACAGAACCTGCAATATGTTCAGCAAGTGCAATAGCAGCATCATTTGCCGATGGAATTAGCAAAACATTTAATAGTTCTTCAACAGTAAGCTCTTCACCTTCTTGCAAACTAGCATGTGAATACCCAACTGGAATAGAAAAAATAGCATTATGACTAACAGTAACAACATCAGTCAATTTACAATTTTCTAAGGTTAAAATTGCTGTCATTAGTTTAGTAGTACTTGCAGGGTACATTCTTTCAGATGTGTTTTTAGAATAAAGAATATTACCTGTTGTGGCATCCATTAAAAGTACCGATTCAGAATTTGTAGTTAAATTATCTGGGTTATAATCACTTGTATCTATATCTGTAGCCAGTACAGTAACTGGCAATATTAGCAAAAAAATAATAATAGTATATATTACTATTGATTTAAGTTGTTTCATAAAATCCCCCATTTCTGTATAGATAAACAACTTTAAAAAATATATAATACTATATATTAAATTGTAAAAAAATTCAAGATGTTTTTAGAAATTTATAGGAGGAATAAAATGTTTAATGATAAAAGAAAAATAATAATATTTGTAGCATCGATATTAATAATATCAATATTATTTATAATATATGTAATTAACAGAAATTCAGAAAAGAATATGATAGATTTAAATAGTTTAATAGGTGAAGAGGATAAAACTGAATTAAATAGCAAGCAGGAAATTATAACTAATGAAGAAAATAGCATAAATATAATTAACGAAAAACAAAGTTATGAAACTATTGTAGTACACATAACAGGAGAAGTAAAAAAAGAAGGAGTAATATATCTAGAAAAAGGTGCAAGAATAATAGACGCTATAAAAGAAGCTGGAGGAGAAACAAAACAAGCAGATTTATCACAAGTAAATTTGGCATATGAACTGCAAGATGGACAAAAACTATATATACCAAATAAAAATGAAAAAATATCAGAATATATTATCGAAGAGAGCGGGCAGAGTGTGGGAGAAAGCAAAAGTTCTGCAGGATTAAGCGGTAATAAAGAAGATAATAGCGAAAATATAAAAGTAAATATAAATACCGCAACTTTAGAAGAATTAGATAACTTGCCAGGAATAGGCCCAGCTATTGCAGAGAAAATAATAGAGTATAGAGAAGAAAACGGTAATTTTAAAACTATAGAAGACATACAAAATGTGAAAGGAATAGGAGAATCGAAATATAATGATATTAAAGAAAAAATTATAGTATAAAAATATCATAAAAATATCATAAAAATTAAAAATTTTGTAATATTTTTTTAAGGTAAATCATATAATATAAAAGAAAGCAGAATAAGAAATAACCTTATAGAAAGTTTTTTATAGTAAAAAACTATATAATATTATAAAGATTGCACAAATTTACTATAGAATTACGTAAATTTACTATAATATGTTGACAAATATATATAAAGGGGTGTATAATAATTCTGTTAGTATATCGCGGGGTGGAGCAGTTGGCAGCTCGTTGGGCTCATAACCCAAAGGTCGTAAGTTCGAGTCTTACCCCCGCAACCAAAAATAATAACAAGCAAATTTTTGAAAATTGCTTGTTTTTTTGTTGACCTCTTTAGACAAATTTATTGTTAAAAATATATTTATATGATAAAATATGACACAGCGGAGGCAATAATATGGAACTAAATAGAGACAGTATTTTTAAAATATTCCAAAATAATTTTAATTATGAAATAGTAGATACATTAATCGGAAAAGCTATAAAAATGAATTGGTATGATGCATTTATATATTGCAATGTAACTGGTGCAGGATATTTAGATAATCCAGTAATGCCATTTACTCCAAAGGGAATGATGAAAATTTTATATAATGCATTTGAGTATAACTTTGTAACTGGAATTTTTGAAAATACAACTCTAAAAAATACACCAATTAACATGCAAAAAACAAAACCATATTTATTTAAAGGAGATAAATATATTTTATTAGAAGAATTTAATAAAGAAGTAGAATTAAGTGAAAGACTATATAAATATATTTCTATACTAAAAGCAAATAACTGTGATCCAACAGATTATATAATTCAACGAATAGAAACAAGCAAAAAAGGAAATGGAATGGAAAACTTTATGGAATACATAGCATGTGAAGTATATAAAAATAGATGTTACATAGTAGAAAATCAAATTCCATTAGCACATGACGTGGGTTCGCCAGATTTTGCTGCATATTCTATAAGAAAAATTGTTGACTGTATGCAATCAAATAATTTGCTAAATGCAGGATTCCATATAATTGAATTGGCTTTGCTAAGAATTAATAGTTCTTATACAAATATGATTAATATATATAAAATAAGTCAAAACGATAATGCAGTTGTGGGAGAAGCAAAGACAAGTACTAATATAATGAAAAAGCAATTAGAGAAATATACAAATACAGGGCTATTTGAATATGGAATAGAACTTCATCCAGATAAAAAAATGCCAAGTAAAGAGGAATTCGGATTAATAACGTTTGACTCTAACTATAAAATAAAAGTAAATGAGCCAAAGGCTAAAGAAGTAATTTATAACAAATTATATGAAAAGGAAGAATATTATGAGTGGCTAACTAATTACATGAAACTTTATTTAATAGCTAATTTAGAAAATGATGAGTTTCAAGAATTTTATTTGCGAAAGATGGGAAATACACTTAAAGTGACAGACGATATAGTAGAACTAATAAAAAAATCTAGCATAGAAGAATTAGTAAAAGTAGTAACAAGGAGAGGATAATATGTCATCAGGATTATCAAGTGATCAAATTGTTAAAAATCAGATAATACAAGAACTAGGATATGAAAAAGGGAAAATTAGATTAAGAATATTTCCAGAAGGAAGTAATGATGACCAAATACCATTTGCAGAAGGAGGACTAACATTTGGCTTAAGCGATGCAATGTATGGATCCTGTGATGCTGCATGGTATATAGAAGGTGAAGAATATTTTGATAAGACTTCAGGAAAAATCATTTGTAAAAAACCGGTTATTGCATTAGAGGGAACAGATGCGCTTCAAAGAGGAAGTTCGGGAGATGCACAATACCAAAGATTTCATCATGCGTTAGGTGCTGTAAGAGAGGGAATAATAGGAATATATTATTTAAAACCTGGAAATAAAAAACTTAGACTAGATTTATATGAGATGGCATATAATGCGAGCCAATTCGAAAAAGGAACATATTTAATAACACAGGACTTAAGTTTAGTAGATGATATAATAGAATTAATTAATACATATGGAGAGAATTCTAAAAAATTGGAAGAATTCTTAAAACAAAAAGTTGAAGATATGCACAATATTTGGCTAAATGAAGAATTTAGGAAAAAATATGGTGGAAATTGGCAAACTTTTGCTGATAAAAGATCAACAATTATACAAGAAGACTGTATTATAAAGTACTGTGCACGAAATAAAAGAAACTTCACAGATTCATCACAAAGAGCAGGACATATAGCAGTTGGAGAAATGTATTTAAGTAAGTATTTTTTTATGGATAAAAGCTTAAAATATTTATTTTTAAGATTATTTAATGATGAAAAAATTGAACTAGATTCTAAAAAAGCAACAGACAAGGAATGGCATTTACTTCGAACTGAAAAAAATGTGGAAATAAAAACAGTAGATGATTTAATAGGTTTGCCAGAAGAATTAAGAGAGAATTTAATTAAGATAAAAGATGAACCATTAAAAAATGGTACAGAAGCAATGAACATATACAAAAGAACTAAAGAACAAATATGTAATATGATAAAGGATGGAAGCATTATAGTAAAATAAATGCTGAAATAAATACTAAAAATGAACATTAATACAGATTAAACTTATAACGAGGAGAAATTATGAAAGAAAGTAATAATTATTTCTTTTACCATAAAGACAGTAAACGTAACATAGTACCAGTTGAAGATGAGCAAAAAAATGAAGAAGCAAAAATAAAAATAAAAGAGATATTAGAAAAACATAAACAAGAATTACCACAAGAATTTAGAGAGAATGTAGACAAGCTTAAACTATATAGCCCAAAAGGAAATGTAAAAGAAGCACATGCATTGATATTAAATGCTGAAGATGGTGCTTATGATTTAAAAAACAAACTAAATTGTATGACAGGAAAAGAATGGACAAAATTTACATGCAGCTGGTTTATATTCAATGCATTACCTAGTGACTTAAAAGAAGAAAAGAGTTTAAATTTAAATACAGAAGAACATCCCGCAACATACTCTCCGACAATGGTTTCAGAATTTATAAAATATTTTACAAAAGAAGGAGATAATGTAATAGACCCATTTGTTGGAATTGGGAGTACATTAGTAGCATGTAAGAGAACTGGGAGAAATGGATTTGGAATTGAATTAAATCCTAAATATTATGAAATTTGCAAAGAAAGAGTACCAGAATTTGCAGAAAATATTTTTAATGCAGATTGCAGAGATATAGATAAAATAGATTTACCACCGATAAATTATTCAATCTCTTCACCACCATACTGGGATGTACTAAATAGAAGTACAGATGGTTTTAGAGAAGAAAGAGAAGATAAGGGATTAGATTTTAAATATTCAGAATCATCAAAGGACTTGGGAAACATAAGTAACTATGACGAATTTTTAAAAGAAGTGTGTTCTGTTTATTTTAAACTCTATGATAAACTTTCGACAGGTGCATACATTACTATAATTGTAAAAAATGTAAAAAAAGAAGGAAAAATGTATCCTTTAGCATGGGATATGGCAAGGATATTGGGAGAAAAATATGTACTTAAAGACGAAAGAATTTGGATACAAGACAAAATTGGACTTTCACCATATGGGTATCCTAATTCATGGGCAAGTAATATTTTGCATCACTATTGTTTAATACTACGAAAGGAATAAACATGGAAGAATTTATAGAAAAAATTTTAAACAGCGTATATACTGAAAAGACATATAACAAGGAATATTCGAAAATATATAAGTTACACAAATATTGGGCTAGGAAACCTTGGTATATTGTGGATAAATTCATTAAAAAATATTCAAAAACTGGAGATATGGTGCTGGATCCTTTTTGTGGAAGTGGGTGCACTGGAGTAGAATCTATATGTAACGGAAGAAATTTTATAGGGTATGACCTAAATCCAGCAGCAATAACTATCAGTAATGCTACATTAGAAAGCAATATAGATATAGAAAAGTTAAAAAAGGATTTTGAACAAATAAAATTGAATTGTAAAGATAAGATTTTAGAACTATACAAAACAGAGGATATATGTGAAAAATGCAATGGACATTTATATATTAAACATCAAATCATGGGACCACAATATAAGGATAAAGAAGTACTAGCATTATATTGTCCAAACTGTAGTGGAGATAAAATAGTAGAAAAAAGAGAAATCTTGGAAAAAGATAGGGAATTGATAAAAAAAATAGACAAAATAACTAATAATTATTGGTATCCTAATAATGAATTTCCAAAGAAATTTTATAAAGATAGATTTAGCTATAAAGGAATAACCAAGGTTTCTGACATGTATACAAAAAGAAATTTATATGCACTTTCAATGATACTAGACGAAATAAATAAACTAGAAGATAGTAATAAAAATTTATTAGCAATATCATTCTCAGATACGGTTTTACATGCAAGCAAGCTAAAAAGCGAAAATGTAAGACCTCTTGGAGTAAACAGCTATTGGATACCAGATGATTTTATCGAAGAAAACGTATGGTTTAGATTTGAAAATAGAGTGAAAAATTTGATAGAAAGTAAAGTAAAATTAGCAGAAAGAATAAAAGAAGTAGATAATAAAATAGGAAGTTATAATATAAGTAAAAGGTCTGCATTAGACTTAACAGAAGAAGAAACAATAGATTACATTTTTACAGACCCACCATATGGAGATGCAATACAATATTCAGAACTTTCTTTTATATGGAATTCATGGCTAAAGGAAAAATATGATATAAAAGAAGAAGTAATTATAAATCCAGAGCAAGATAAAGGAGATGAGGATTTTAATAAGCTTCTATTTAAAGCATTAGACAATATATACAAAGCATTAAAACAAGAATGTTTTTTTACCTTATGTTTTCAAAACAAAAATTATACAATTTGGAAAGATATAATAAATCATTGTAAAGAATTGGGCTTTGTATTATATGAAATAGGCATATATGATACGTTTGGAAACTCATTTAATAAAAATTGGGCAAAGTTTTCTCCAAAGTCGGATATATATGTTACATTTAAGAAAACTAAAGAAATTAAAGAAAAGAATAATTTTTGTAAAAAATTTGATATAGAAAATGTTATAGAAGATATTGTAAAATATTTTGAAGAACATAAAGAAATAGAGCTAGATACAGTAAGGTTATATGATATTACAATAGCTTATATAATATGGAATATTTTTTATAACAAGGAAAAAGTAGAAATAGAAAAATTCAATACGAAAAAGTTTTGTAAAATGCTAGAAAAAATAATGGACAACAATAGAGATACGAAAGAACAAGAAAAACAGGAAAATCAAAAAGAAGGACAAGAGAATCAGCATAAGAAAGAAATGTCTATGTTTATTACAGTAGCAGAATGATAAAACATAGATTAAAAGAATATTATAAATTATTATGGAGTGGAAATGAGTTACGAAATATATAATGAATGCAGAATAATGTAGAATTAACCTCAGATTACTAATATAAATTGAATTAAAGAAAAGAATTCAATCAAAGAGTTTGGAGACCGTATTAAACTAATCTGAGAAAATTGCTGATAATGAATAAAAATACAGAATATTATAGCAAAATAAATACAGAAAGAGTAAAGATTGGGTAGGACTCATAACCCAAAGGCGCGTAGTTCAGAGTCTTACCCGCGCAACCAAAGTTATATCGTTACAGCTTTTCAGGCATACCTATGGGTGGGAGAGGGAGAAGCATTTATATATATTTAAATCTAGTATTTTCCAAGTCCTGTTCCATTTTCTAAGAATACTTTAATCTGTGTTATTATGTGAGGAATATTATAATTTCCTCCAAATTTATCGTTATCTAACAATTTTTTATTAAGTTTAACCCATTCTAATTTGTTTTTTTCTTCAACTAAATTCACATTATGTTTTAAAATGCCATAATAGACTTGTAGATTATTTTCATATTTGAAATAATTTAAATCCATAAAATGGTCTAATTCAATATCGCTTTTACCTATTCCTGTTTCTTCAAATAGTTCTCTATAGGCTGCTTCATCATTGGTTTCGTTTTCCTCAACTTTACCACCAACAAAATTGTATTTTCCCTTATATGGCTCTTTAGCTCTAATGCAGAAAAGCCCTTTACTTAAATCTGTATTAAATACAACTATTAAATTTAACTTTCTCATATTTTACTCCCTAAATTTATTTTTTAATCCATAAATACATACCTGTTATTTTGTCTGGATTATATTTAAAACCTGCTTTTTCATAAAAAGCTTCATTACCAGCAGTAGGGGTTAATTCTATTTGCATTTTTTCTCCTTCAGCTATATTGTTTTCAACTAATCTTTTTAATTCTGTTGTGATCTTTAGCCCAATACCATGCCCTTGAAATTCAGGTTTTACACAGATATCTGTTAGTATACAAACAATACTATAATCACCAACAACTCTACCTATGCCAGCTAGTTTTCCGCCTACAGTTGCTTTTACCATATACATAGTATTTTTTAAAGCTTTTTTAACTTGTAACTCAGAATATGTCTTCCATCCAACAGATTTTACCATTTCTAAAAATTCATTAATAGAAAAAGAGTAATCTAACTGTATATTCATATGACACCTCCTAACTTTAGATTGAAAAATAATATAATTTTTCACCGTTATTTAAAGTGGCCAAAAATATTGCACCAAATTTTTCGTAATAATTAATTAAGTCTGTTTTCAGATATAATTTCTTAAATCCTCGCTTTTTAGCTTCTTCTAGTATTGCATTATTAAGTATTTTAGAATATCCTTTTCCTCTAAATTGCTCTTTTACATACATAGTGGCATACCATGGAGATAAATCTTTCCTTTCATCTCCATCAGTTGGAAATATAGATATAAAGCCTATTAAAATATCACCATCTAATAAAAGTAATTTACAATATAAAGGATTATTGAAGTTATTAATAATTTTAGATATTTTTTTATTTATCTTTGCTTCAAAATCTTCTTCTGAATTTGTTTTACTGCCCCATTCTTTTTGAGTAAGTATAGCAACTTCTCTTAAAAATTCTTGCTTTTCTTTTATATTATAAATTTTTAGCAT
>CALXVB010000022.1 GCA_944391855.1 uncultured Clostridia bacterium
GTTATGTATAATATTATAACAAATTTATTAGTACTTTTACAAGTACAACAAAAAATTATTTCTATTTTGTTTCTTCTCGTCAAGTGCCATTTAAAGTGTCATTAATGTACCTCCTATACTTCCGGACATTAAGAAATTAGGTGTATGGTTTCCTATTATATGTCCGTCATCTATCATCTGTTTTACCAGTTCCGGAGAAGAATTTAGATAATGACCTGTTATAAAAAATGTGGCTTTTACGTCATGTTGCCTTAGAACTTCTAATATTTTTTCTGTATACCCTGCTTCATAACCACAATCAAAAGTTAAATATATATATTTCTTTTCACTATTTCCCATACTTATCCCATTGTACTTATCAATTATTCTTTTGTTTTCTTCTCCTAAATTTGGCTGATTATGGTTTTCTCCTCTTTTTATTCCCCATTCAATTTTTTTAGTACTTATAACACCAGTAGAGCTTGTTTCCACTGTCTTATTATCCGTATTTATTACAGATACTGTGAATACTATTATTAAAAAACATGCAAGAAAAGTAGTAATTTTTTTTATATCTATTTTCATATCCCCCTCCATCAGAATTATTTTAGTTTTAATAAAATTTTATTCTCAACTGATATAATTATTCCTAATGCCGATATATTCGTATTAGCATCTTTCATAATTCGACAAATAAATTTATTTTTCTAAAAATTTTATATTGACAAGCTAAATTTTTTAGATTATATTATTAAGTAAAATTGGAAAAAATTGGTTGTATTTTTTCTGTTTTAATTTTATTCGGATTTTATTTTATTTATTATACGGAGGATAAAAATGTTAAGTTTTGTTTTATGTGACGATAATCCAAGCGCAATAGATAAATTGTCAAAAATGTTAGATTCTATTATCATTTCTCATAATTTAAAAGCTCAGATATCTTATACCACAACAAATCCTATTGAATTATTACAATATACAAAAACGCATCCAACAGACGTATTATTGCTAGATATAGATTTGAAATCTTCTACTTCTGGCTTGCAAATTGCTGAGCAAATTAGAGAAATAGATAAAAATATTTATATCATTTTTGTAACAGGGCATTTTGAGTTTGGCATGGTTGCATATAAATATAAAACTTTCGACTTCCTGCAAAAGCCGTTAACTAAGGAAAGATTTGAAGAAACTATCTTAAGGCTCTACTCTGATATATTTGGAAGTACCGCTAAGTATATAAGGCTAGATAATGATAAAACTGTAATTAAAGAAAATAGTATTAGATTTATAAAAAAGGAAGGTATGAAGGTAATATTTCACACAGATACAAGAGATTATGAAACTTATAGTTCGTTTAATAAGATATCTGGTATGTTACCTTATAATTTTGTCAGATGCCATAAGTCTTATATAGTAAATCTTTCTAAAATAACTGATATAGATTTAGTAGAGAATGAAATCACTTTTACTAAAAATGATAAATGCTATATTGGTCCGAAGTATAAAAATAATTTTATGGAGGTTTTAAAAAATGAATACTTTACAAACAATATGGTCAGCATTGACGACGCCAAATACAACTTTAACTAATATTTTAGGAATACCTTTAATGTTTTTAGATTTAACTGTATGTATGTTATTCTTTTCTACAATTTTAAACATACAAAGTACGAAACGCCAGAAGATAATTTATGTTATTGTTCTTGGAATCATGGCTAATATCTATAGCTTTATTATTCCTCCTTCATATAAGATATTCTTTAATATGATAGTTTGGCCTATTATGATATTTTTTGTTTTAAAGGCGAGTTTAATAAAAAGTATATTATCTGTTATTATCACTCTAATAGTGACTTCTATATTAGAGTCAATTATTATAAATATCTTTTTAGTATTTGGCATAGATTCTCAATTACTTGTTCAAATACCTTTATATAGAATAATTTCTGTATTATTAATCTATTTAGTTTTATATTTATTAACACTAGTTATTAAATATTTTAAAGTTAATATTTCTATTATTGATAATCTTACTCTAAAAAATAAAATTCTATTAGGTATAAGTTTACTACTTATATTACTAGTTTTATGTTTGCAATTTTACTTAATAATATTCCATAGTAGTTCTATGCCTCTATTAGTATCCTCTATCAATATAATATTATTAATAATATATTTCTCTATTAGTGTATATAATATCTTAAACATTTCTAAACTTGCATCTACTAAACAAGATTTAGAAAGTGCTAACCTTACAATTAATTCATTATCTATTTTGCATGATAATGTTAGATCATTTAAACACGATTTTGATAATATTGTAAATAGTATTGGTGGTTATGTTGTAAATGAAGATATGGAAGGACTTAAGAAATATTATAATCAATTATTAGAAGAGTGTAATAAAACAAATAACTTATATGCTCTATCTCCAAAAGTAATAAATCATCCTGCTATTTACCACATGCTTGCCACTAAATATTATGAAGCTGATAAAGAAAATGTAACGATAAATTTAAATGTTTTCCTAGATTTAAATGAAATTGAAACTCGTATGAAAATTTATGATTTTACTAGAATATTAGGAATACTTTTAGATAATGCCATAGAAGCCGCAAAGGTATGTAAAAAGAAAGTTATAAATGTTACATTTAGAAAAGAAATTAGTAATGACATGATAGTGGTAATTATTCAAAATACTTATACTAATAAAGACGTTGATACAGAAGACATTTACAAGAAAGGTGTAAGTAGTAAAGAAAATCATAGTGGTCTTGGATTATGGAAAATTAGACAAATATTAATGCGTAATAATAATCTAAACTTATTTACAAGTAAAGATGATAAATATTTTACACAACAATTTGAAATATTTAAATAAAATATATAACTAAAAATAACCTCTTTAAGAGGCTATTTTTAGTTTTGTCGATTTTATATTTATTATATGGAAAATAGTTGTTATCCTATTCGATTTATTAATTAATCTTTTTTGATTAATGATGCAGGCATCTTTGGTTGATGTAAGAATCCTGCGAAAAAACATGCTGTGTTTGTTGATTTTGCATACTTTTCTGCCATTTTTGCTAAAGTTTTTAACATAATAAACTCCTCCCTTGTTCTTTGGTTTATATAATAAAACATTGCCGGCTAATGTTTTTATTATCAATATTTTTACTTTTGTAAAATTTAATTTTGTACTTGATCCTCTTGATACACTTCATGTCCATATTTATTATTAGTAATTTTATATGCAATTCTTGATATAAATAATGATTGTATAATTGTTCCTATTATTAATATATTTGATAATGTATTATCTTTAATAAATATTGCTACCATCAAAGTTATTGTAAGTATTATATATGATAATATTTTTTTAGTTTTTCTTTCTTTTTTACTTATAATTGGTACATTTTCTGTATCTGCTGGTGCATACATACTTACCATAAGTATTCCAAAAATAAAGCTTAAACCTATTAATATATATTTTTGTAAGTTATCTAAAATTAGAAATTTGCTGATCAACACAGTTCCATAATAGAAAACTAAACTTCCTATAAAGCAACCCAAATGTGTATGTAGATGAAATCCCCCAGACACTGTTCTATACGGCATTATTGCTATATATGCAAATAACATATACCAGCCAAATCCAAGTAAAAAGCTTATTCCAAATAGTAAAAGTGTTTTAGGTATTTCGCCAAGTATTAATTGAAGTCCATATGTTATTACTTCTTCTTTTTCCTTTGTAATATCTGGCATTTCTTTTTTCATTTTCTTAAGTATAAATTCACAAACTTTATCTACCAATTTGTTCACCTCATTTGTACTAAAACTATATTAATACTTTTTTTGACATTTTTTTCGTTTTATATACAAAGAGTGGCTAGTATTTTATAAAAAGTTATTTTTTTAATTTCGAATAATATTTTTGCATTTTCGTAAAATTTACATAATTTAAATTTATATACAAAAAAAGAAGCTATTTCTAGCTTCTATAAATTTATATCTTCTATTATCTTCCAACTTCCTACTTTTTCTGGTATTGATTTAAATATCATTTCTTCTTTTGTTATTGGATGCAATATCTTTAAAGCATATGCCCAAAGGGCTATTTGCTTTCCATGTCCTCTTCCACCATATTTCTGGTCACCATATATACTATGGTTTCTACTAGAAAGCTGTACTCGTATTTGATGATGCCTTCCAGTATGTAAATTTATTTTTAATAAAGATAAGTCTATTTCTTCATTATATTTTAAAACCTCATAATCAAGTGATGCAAATTTAGAATTTTTTGTACCTTCTTTAACCACTTTACTCATATTGTTTTTTTCATTTTTTAATAAATAATCTTCTAATACTCCGCTTCTCTTCTTCCATCTTGCCGTTTACTATAACTAAATACGTTTTTTGAAATATTTTTTCTCTTACTTCTTCACTTAATCTTGCAGCTGCTTTTGAAGTTTTAGCAAACACCATTACTCCACCTACTGGTCTATCTAGTCTATGAACTAAACCTAAATATACATTTCCTGGTTTATTATATTTTTCTTTTATGTATTCTTTTATTATTGTAAGCATATCTATATCTCCAGTTTTATCTCCTTGTGATGGTACGTTAACTGGTTTTTCTACTACTATTATATGGTTATCTTCAAATATCACTTTTAAATTTTGCATTTTTACCTCTATTATATATTTTCTTTAATTATTCTCCCATTTTCCATAAATTCCACAAGGTAGTATCAATTTAGAATTTGTCATAGGTAGTCCTATTTCTCCATGTGAAAACTTTCCATTTTTCTTTATATTTAGTCTTAAAATATTTTCTAATACTGTACTAGAAATTCCTGTTGTATATGAATTAATTAAAAAGAATAACGGATTGTCTGATAATACTTTTGAGCATAACTCTACTAAATCTGATATGTTATCTTCAAACTTCCATACCTCTCCACTTGTTCCTCTTCCATAAGATGGAGGATCCATTATAATTCCATCATACTTGTTTCCTCTACGTATTTCTCTATTTACAAATTTAACTACGTCATCAACTATAAATCTAACTGGCCTTTCTTTTAAACCTGATGAAGCTAAATTTTCTTTTGCCCATGTAGTCATTCCTTTAGAACTATCTACATGGCAAACAGATGCACCTGCATAACTACAAGCTACAGTTGCACCTCCTGTGTATGCAAATAGATTTAGTATCTTTATATCTCTTTTAGCATTTTGTATTTTTGATACCATCCAGTCCCAATTCACAGCTTGTTCTGGAAATAGTCCCGTATGTTTAAATCCCATTGGCTTTATATTAAATACTAAATCTTTATATTTTATTTGCCAATTTTCTGGTAGTTTGCTATTATATTTCCAAGCACCTCCACCGCTAGAACTCCTATTATATCTAGCATTTGCTTTATTCCATTTTTCTGGAAATGATTTATTTTTCCAAATTATTTGTGGGTCAGGTCTTATTAAAGTAATATTACCCCACCTTTCTAATTTTTCACCATTGGCCATGTCTAATATTTCATAATCTTTCCAATTATTTGCTACATTCATTTCTTACTCCTCATAAATATGAAACATTTTTTGCTTTTTTCTTTAATTTTGTTTCACATTTTTTATTTTTAAATTTTCATTAATACATTTACAAAGCTTGATATTAACAATAAATCAATAATTATAAAGCTTATCGTTGCTGTAATAACAGTAGTAAGCATCTTATGGTTAGCTATTCCTTTTCTAAATTTAATAAATAAATTTTGCTTTTTGTTATTTACAGCTTGTCCATCTTTTACCTCTAAAACAATATCTTTTGCATACTCCATAATATAAATTCCCCCTATCTATACTCATATATTATATAGATATTCTCTAATTTATATATTTATTCATACTTTCGTATACAAAATTATTATCATTTTATTTATTCTTCGAATAATTATTTCTAACTTTGCAAGCTTTCCTTTATTTTTCTAGCTAAATCTTCATTTATTCCCTTTATCCTACTTATTTCTCCAATGTCTGCTTCTGCAATTTTTTTAGTGCTTCCAAATTTCTTTAATAGAGCTTTTTTCTTAACTTCCCCTATGCCTGGTATATCATCCAAAGCCGATTTAGTAAGTTCCTTATCTCGTAATTTTTTATGATATCCTATTGCTGTATCATGTACTGCATCTTGGAAATTAGTTATTAGGTTAAATAAATTATTTGATATTTTTAGTTCTTCTCTTTCTTTGTTCATCAATGCTCTAGTTGAGTGTTTGTCATCTTTTACCATACCAAATATTGGTATATCTAATACCTCTGTATCAAATTCACTATTTTTATCTAAGTATTCTTTCTTTAATTCGTCTATTGCTTCTAATGCTGCTCGTATTTGTGTTATTCCACCATCTACTAATATTACGTCTGGAAGATTTCCAAAACCACCATTTGGATTTTCTATAGAATGAACTAATCTTCTTGTAATTACTTCTTTCATACATTTTGGATCATCTTGTCCAAATACAGTTTTAATTCTAAATCTTCTGGATAAATTCTTCTTTATTATACCATCCTGCATTACACACATTCCTGCTACAATGTTTGTTCCAGAAAGGTTTGATATATCATAACATTCTATTTTTCTAGGAAGCTTGTCTAAATTTAGTACATCTTTTAATTCTGTTAGAACTTCTAGTTTATCTTTTTCTTTATTTTCTAATGTTACTTTTGCATTATTTTCTGCCATTTCTACAAGCCTTAATTTTTCTCCTTTTTGTGGTGTTTTAATTTCAACTTTTCTGCCTGCTTGTTTTGTAAATAGCTCTTCTAATACTTCCTTATCTTCAATTTCTTCTCTTAACATTATTTTATTTGGCATTACCAGTCTATTTATGTAATATTGCTTTATAAATGTTGATAGAATTTCCTCTGAAGTTTCATCTACTAAATCATTTAAGAAGAAATGCTCTCTTCCTATCATTTTACTTTTGCGCACAAAAAATATTTCTACACACACTTTCGTTTCATTTCTTGCAAGTCCAATTACGTCAATATCATTTTCTGATATATTAGATACTTTTTGCTTTGCAGATATTCTCTCTATTGCTAAAATTTTATCTCTTAAATATGCAGCCTTTTCATATTGTAACTTTTCTGCCGCTTCTTTTATTTCTAAATCTAATTGTTTTAATAACTCATCTGTTTTTCCTTCTAGTACGTCAATTATTTCTTTAATTTGCTTCATATATTCTTCTCTTGAAATATATCCCATACAAGGCGCCATACATTTTTTTATGTGATAATTTAGACAAGGTCTATCTTTATATTTAAAGCTTTTACATTGTCTAATCTTAAATTTAGATTTAATAAATTCAACCATTTCTTTTGCACTTCCACTGTTAGCATAAGGTCCAAAATATCTAGCGCCATCATTTAAGATTCTTCTTGTCATATATACGTCTGGGTATTCTGCTTTTATGTTTACCTTTATATATGGATATGTTTTATCATCTTTTAGAAGCACATTAAATTTAGGCATATTTTTCTTAATCAAATTGCACTCTAGAATAAGAGCTTCTGCTTCATTGTCCGTCACTATATATTCAAAGTGGTCTATTAATGAAACCATATTCTCTATTCTTTTAGTTTTATTTGTTTTTCTAAAATATTGCCTTACTCTATTCTTTAATGAAATTGCCTTACCAACATATATAATTTTGTCATCTTTGTCATGCATTATATATACTCCTGGTTTTGCAGGCAATTTTTTTAACTCCTCTTCAATATTAAACATTTTATACTTCCTTATTACATTAATACATATATTATTATACCACACTCTCTTCCTTTTTTTCCATATGCTTAGTTAACTTTTCAATGTTTTTTCTCCTATTATACCTTCTTATTTCCATTATTTCCAAATACCATAAGTACACTAAAATTATTACTATTGATATATTATGTATGTATAATATTACTATACTTGATATAGCAGTCAATACTATTAAAACAGTTTTCGAAACAATATATGTAATTTTATATGCTACTTTATTGCCACAAAATAGTCTTATAATTTCATTTAAAACTCTTCCTCCATCCATTGGATATATTGGAATTAAATTAAACATAGCAATCAAGAAATTAGAATATATTAAAATCTGATATATATATGTATTTTGTAAATTAATATTAATTTTTCCTAAAATTATTACTATAACTGCTATCGCTAAATTAGTTATAGGTCCTGCTAGAGCAATAATTGCCCTTTTTATACAAAGGGAGTTTCCTTTATTTATTTGTATGTTATATTCTTCACTATTTACTTTAAATTTTATTTGAAGCCCTACAGGAGAAAGTTTGATTTCTTCAGTTTTAAATCCTAAAATTACTCCCATTAATAAATGACCTAGCTCGTGAATAATTGCAAATATCATTAAGGTTATATAGATTTCTACTTGAGAGGTAATTAAAAACAAAAATAGGAATAAAAAAATTTTTAAATCGATCTTTATACTCATAATCTTTCCTTCTATTTCTTATTAATTTTATTAAAATTTTATTATCTTTTCTGGATTTACAGTTCTATTTTCTCTTCTTATTTCAAAATGAAGATGCGGTCCTGTTGAATTACCTGTAGATCCTACCTCTGCTATTTTATCCCCTTGTTTTACTTTTTCCCCCTCTTTTACTAGTAATTTACTACAATGAGCATATCTTGTTAAAACCTCTCCATTTTCTATATCAATATGTTTCCCATATTCTCCTTCACTTGATGAAACTGTTACTGTTCCATCCATAGCAGCATATATTGGAGTTCCAGTATCTGCACCTATATCTATTCCAGCATGGTTTGCAGATACAACTTCTGTTTCTTCCCTTGTTCCATACCTTGAAGTAACGGTTCCTGTTACAGGAAGAATAAAGCTGTAGTTTTCTTTTATATATTCAATATCTAATTCAGATTGAGACTTTTTCTTTTCTTCTTTCTTTTCTGAAGTGTCTTCATCTATAATTTCATTTGTAGCAGCACCTCCTATGCCTCCTACAGTATTTGTCTCATCTACTTTATTCTCTAATAATTCATTAACTGTATTTGCTTCTATACTATTTGTTTGACTACTATTTTCTTCCTGAGTTGTATTTTCACCCCACCATTTTTCTTTATTTGAATCTATAAACAAGGAAAATTGATTTTGTAAACTTCCAAAATTTATATCATATGACAAAAACTCTTTTGTTTTATTTATTACTTCTTCAGAAAAAATATAATTTCCATGTTTAATTAAATAGAAAATTATATAAATCATTGCACAAATAGCAAGCTGGAGTATCATCTTTTTAAAAAGTGACACTTTATTTTTTTCTACTCTGTTTACACTATTTCCCGATACTCGCACCCCATTTGCTACTCTTCTTCTACTATATATTTCTTCTGCTCTTCTAATTCTTTCTTCACTGCTTATTGTTCGTTCCAAAATAAAAACACCTCTTCCTTTGTTGTTTTTTACATGTATATGTGTCCGAAGTGTTTTTTATTCACGTATATTTTAAATTAAAAAATTATTGTTAGAATAATACCTAGAAGTGTACTAAAAAACAAGAAACAATTTAGTTTTATTGAATTTTTATATTTTCGTTCCAATCTCTTAAGATTTTTTTCTTTTTTAGGCGAATTATCTTCCATTTTATCTATATATGATTTAATTACCATTTCTGCATCCTTTACAATATATCCCGTTTTTTCTTCGTCATCTTCTTCCTTTTCTTCTTTTTTCAAATCTATATTTTGATATTTATGTATTTTATTATTTTCTTTTAATATTATAATTGCTTCTTCTACTAAATTAGATGGTAAATTTTTTAATACTATCATATTTTTCATATCACTCATGTTCATTTTAGGCAAATCCTCCTCTTAAGTAATCTATTACTTAAAGTTTTGCCATAACTTTATTTTTTATACATTTTTACATACTTTATTTTCTAAAACTTCTTTAAGACCTAAAGATACTATACTTGCTATATCATATACTTTTTCCTCTTCTACTTTTTTTAATTCTAACATATTACTTACTTTTGAATTTGTATTTAATCCTACTACGCATTTTATATTTATATTAGAGTAAAAACATATATTTTTTTCTAGTGCTTTTCCTATTTTTATATATCCTTTATTTAATATAATTTGTCCAATATTATCTTTACTTCCTAAAGCTGCATCTATTGTAATAATATATGGTTTTTCAAAATTTTCATATATTTTTGTTATTATTTCTTTTGCATTTCTAAAATTAATTGTATTATCCAAATCTCCATATATCTTTATATATTTATCTTCTAAGAATTTTATATTTTTTCCTATTAAAGGTCCTATAGAATCTCCTACTATTTTCCCTGTTCCTATACATAATATTATTATATTAGAATATTCTTCAGTTAAATCTAATATATTTTCCTCTAATTGCATAAAGAATTTGTAATATTTATGATACAACTATTATTTCTCCCTTCAATTAATTTATATTATTGCATTTTATTCTTTATCTCTTGCAATTATGATGTTTACATTTCTGTCTTTACTATATTTTTTCACAATATCTTCTGAAAAGCCAGCAATTTCATTAGTTAAAATAATTGTATCATATCTTTTATTTATTAGTTCTTTTATTTTGCTATCTGCCTGTTCTGGTTCTACTAACTTAAAAACGTCAAATCCTAACCTTTCTGGAATTTTAAAACTTAAATCATCTTTTTCATATTTTACCCAAGATATTTTCATTTTCATCACCAGTCTTATTCTTTGACGTTTTTTATATTTTATTCAAAAAAATTGAAACAAGGGGACACACAAATCGTTCCATTTTTGGAACGATTTGTGTGTCCCCTTGTTTCAGTTTTCTTCCTCTTTGCTTAATTCTTCTTTTAAACTTTCATCTGATATATATTCAATAGCTCTTTTATCATTTGCAACTGCTGCTTCTGCAATCTCTCTATTTGCTCTTAATCTTTTACTTGCATATTTAAGTATAAGCCCTTTATTTTTTACTGCTGCTAGTACTACGTCATAGTCATCTCGTAATTGTTTTGAGGCATAATATAGCTCTTGTCCATCTATTTTAACTGCATCTAACATTACTTCTTTATCATCTGATAATCTTGAACTTACGTAACAGGCTGTCCATCCAACTTTTTTTATTGATTCTAATACCACTTCTTTGTCATCTTTTAGCTTCTTTCCTGCAAATTCTAAAGCATTTCCGTCCTGCTGTATCGCTGCTAATACTACTTCTTTATCATTTTTTAATTCGTCCGAAGCATAATCCAATAAACTTCCTTGTTTTTTTACCATTTCCAATACATATTCTTTATTATTTGCTTTTTCTTCATCAAATTCCATAATACCCCTCTTTATTTTTCTAATATTGGTAAATCTGTTCCTTCTAATACTTTAAGCTCTGGTTTATTTATCATTATCCTGCTCTCTCTTAAATTTATTTCTCTTGTTGTTTTTAAATTAATACATTCTATAATATCTGAACCTACTGTTCCATATCCTAATACAGCAATATTTACCATAACTTTTCTTCTCTATTTCTACTTAAATTTTTTCACTTAATATTTTGTTTTTATACTTACAATTGTGACTACACTTCAAACATGTGATAATTACTTTTTTACAATTTTCTACACTATATCACGAATTTCTCATTTTTGTACATACTTTTTTATATTTATTTAAATTTTATTTTTGTACATAATATTAATAGGTGATTTGAATGGGAAAATTAAAGATTGAAAAAGCACAAAAAAATAACGATACTATTACTAGAACTATTAGAATTAGTGGTAAAACTTTTGATAGAATTAATGAATCAGCTGAAAAAAATGATTTAAGTTTTAACAATGTAATAAATCAAATTATTGAATATGGTTTAGAAAATTTAGAAGAAAAATAAATATTTGTATTTGTTTACTCATATATTCTATAAATTTTGTTTGACATCTGTAAAAAAAGTGGTATAATAAGAATAGTATAATTTTACCTATTTGTCTATATGATATATCAAATTTTATTTCTTCTTTTTAGTTTTCGCTTCTCTCTAATCCTCGATTAACAATGGTAATTAATATGATTTTTGGGCTACACAAAAACACCTCTATTTATTGTTGTTCTAAGCAATAAATAAAAGGTGTTGGTTGGTTTTTGTATTTCTTGTTTATGGCCATAAAAAAGCATTTATTGGTGGTAAAAATATAACTAGAAGTTTTTTACAAATCTATGTAACGTTACTCCCAGTTTATTTTTATGAATTTACGCACTTTTTAATTCAAGCCTCAATTTATCAGCTATCATCGCTATAAACTCTGAATTTGTAGGCTTGCCTTTGGCTGCCGATACTGTATATCCGAATATTCTCTCAACAGTTTCTTGCTGTCCTCTTCCCCATGCTACTTCTATAGCATGGCGGATTGCGCGTTCTACTCTACTTGGTGTTGTTCTATATTTTTCTGCAATTTCAGGATATAACTGCTTTGTTATTTGATTAATCATATCAATATCACTTACAACCATTACTATGGCTTCTCTTAAATATTGATATCCTTTAATATGTGCTGGTACTCCTACCTCATGTATTATATTTGTAACTAATGCTTCTAAATTTTTTTCACTTTTTTGGCTTGTTGGGGGTATGTCTATATATTGTGACTTTATCTCTCTACTTATTACATTTACTTTATTGTTTGTTGGTTGATAATATTTTAATTCTTTTATTCTTTTTATTAGTATATTTATATCGAATGGTTTTACTATATAATATTGTGCCCCTAATTCAATGGCTTTTTGTGTTATTTTGTCTTGTCCTACTGCTGACAATATGATGCACATAGGTTTTTTATTCAATTCTGCCGAATTTAATTTTTCTAAAACTCCTAGTCCATCTAAGTGTGGCATTATTATATCTAATAATGCTATGTCTGGTTTTGTTTCTAATATTTTGTTATACGCATCTTGTCCATCTCTTGCTATACCTACTACTTCTAGGTCTTCATCTTTTGATAAATAGCTAACTAAAGTTCTTGCAAAGTCTTGATTGTCATCTGATACTAAAATTTTGATTTTCTCATTCAATTTTTTATCCCCCTAACAAATTTAAATTGTAAAATTTTTACAGTCAGATTATATATCTTTTTCCAAAATTTTACAATAGTTTTTTGTAATTTTTTTCATTTTCTTACATTTCTGTTCTTTAATTAGCTATTTTTCTAATATATTTTTCTTTCAATATATTATATTTAAGTATATTAGTCCCTCTATTTTCGTACATATTGTCAGAAAGTAATTTATTCATTTCATCATTTGTTAGCTCAATTTTACATATTATATTTTCTTTATACTCTATATTAGTTATATCTATATTATTTTTATTGCAATAATATTTTAACTTTTCAAAATCTTGATACGTTATGGCTATTTCTATTTCATAACCTAATTCCTGTTCTACAACTCCTGCTTTTTCTATTGATTTTGTTGCAGCTTCTGTATATGCTCTAACCAATCCTCCTGTTCCTAATAATATTCCTCCAAAATATCTTGTAACTATTATTAGTACATTATATAAATTGTTTTTTTCTATTGTATTTAAAATTGGAGAACCTGCTGTCCCACTTGGTTCTCCGTCATCGCTAAATCTTTTTAATATATTTCCTTTTTCATTTATTATATATGCATAACAATTGTGTTTTGCATCATAATATTTCTTTTTAACTTGCTTTATTGCATTTTCTACTTCATCTATAGTCTCTACATAAAATATAGATGCTATAAATTTAGAACGTTTTTCTTCTATTTCACTTACTTCATTGTTTTTTATAGTTTTAAATTTTTCCATTATTCTCCTCTCTTACTAGAAAACATTAAATTATTCTATATTATATCTGTCATTGTAATTTCATTTTTAGAACAAATTTAAAGTTACTTTGTTTTAGTAATTATTAATTCATGCCTGCTGTATATCCTGTAGAATATGCAATTTGTAAATTAAATCCTCCTGTATAGGCATCTACGTCTATTATTTCTCCTGCAAAATATAGATTTTTTACTATTTTAGATTCCATTGTTTTCGGATTTATTTCTTTTATATTTATGCCTCCTGAAGTTATTATCGCTTCTTCGATTGGTCTAAATCCATCTATTTTAATTTCTAATTTTTTTAAGATTTGGGCTAACTTGTTTCTTTCCTTTTTAGTTATTTCATTAACTTTCTTATCTGGATTTATTTCTGATAATTGTATTATTATTGGTATCATTTTTTTAGGTAATAATTTATCTAAGCTGTTTTTAAAAGCTTTATTTTTTTCTTCATTAAAATCTCTTAAAATTCTTTCGTCTAATTTATCTAATGTAAGTGCTGGCTTTAGGTCAATGTTTAATGCAATACTTCCTTCTTTCATTAAGCTTTCTACATTTTTATATCTTAATAAATGCGCTGTAGCACTTAATATTATAGGGCCTGATACTCCAAAATGTGTGAATAGCATTTCTCCAAAATCTTCATATATTGTTTTCTTATTTTTTATATCTCTAAATGTTATAGCAACATTTTTTAAGCTTAACCCTTGTAGTTGTTTGCAAATTTCTAAACTAATGTCCTTCCTTGCTTTAAGTGGCACAAGTGATGGTTGTATTTTTGTTATAGTGTGACCTAATTTCTTTGCTATTTCATATCCCTCTCCTGTTGATCCAGTTCCTGGATAGCTTTTTCCACCTGTTGCTAAAATTATTTTATCTGCGAATATATCATTATTTTTTCCTTCTATATTAACTCTAACTCCATATACTATTTTATTTACTTTTTCTTCTTTATCTTTATTATTTTCTATTTTCTCATCAGTTACTAATATTTCTTCTACTTTTGCATTTAATATAACTTTCACATTCAAATTTTTTAAAATTCTTATTAATGCTTGCCTAACGTCTTGTGATTTATCCGATACTGGAAATACTCTATTTCCTCTTTCTACTTTTGTTTTTACTCCTTCTTTTCCTAGCATTTGTATAATGTCTGTATTATTAAAATTATTGAAGCAACTATACATAAACATACCATTACCTGGTATGTTTTTTATAAATTCATCTATAGGAATACTACTTGTTATATTGCATCTACCTTTTCCGGTTATTAATAATTTTTTTCCAAGCATATTCATTTTTTCTAGTATTGTTACTTCATTTCCCATTTTAGCAGAGGAGATTGCAGCAAGCATTCCTGCTGGTCCTCCTCCAATTATTATTACTTTCATTTAAAATCCTCAACATTTTATATATATATTTTTTTATCCATTTAATTTACTCCATATTTTGTATTGCTTTAAGTACTCCTATTTTTCCATATTCATAAGTAAGTCCGCCTTGCATAAATGCTGTATAAGGAGGTCTTATTGGTCCATCACATGAAAGTTCTATTGATGAGCCTTGTGTAAATGCCCCTGCAGCCATAATGACTTTATCTGTATATCCTGGCATATCCCATGGTTCCGGAATTGAGTCTGAGTCTATTGGTGATCCCATTTGTATTCCTTGACAATATTTTATAAGTTTGGTTTCATCATTGAAATTTATATTTTGTACTATGTCAGCTCTTTCTTCATCATATTTCGGTTCTACTTCATATCCTAATTTTTCTAACATTCTGCTTGCAAAAACAGCCGTTTTTAAACTACTTGCCACAACTGATGGTGCCATAAATATTCCTTGTAAAAATGATTTTGTTATTCCAAGTGATGGGCCTACTTCTTTTCCTTCTCCCGGTGCGGTTAATCTCTCTGCTGCAAGTTCTACCAAGTTCTTTTTTCCTGCAATATATGCCCCATTTGGTGCTATTCCTCCACCTAAATTCTTTATCAATGAACCAACTATAATGTCCGCACCTACTTCTAATGGTTCTTTTTCATTTACAAATTCACAATAACAATTATCTATCATTATTATTACGTTTTTATCATACTTTCTTATGAATTTTATTACTTTCTCTAAGTCAACTAATTTTATACTCTTTCTTGTACTATATCCTTTTGAACGTTGTATTTCTATTAGCTTTATATTACCTTTTTTTAGTCTTTCTTCTATTTTTTCATAGTCAAAGTCATTATTCACTAAATCTATTTTTTCGAAATTAATTCCAAATGATTTTAGTGAACTCGGATTTTCAGTAATACCTATTACTTCATCTAATGTATCATAAGGCTTTCCTGTGATACTAAGCATAGTATCTCCAGGACGTAAAAATGCAAAAAGTGCAACAGTTAAAGCATGTGTTCCTGATATGAATTGTCCTCTTACTAAAGCATCTTCTGCTTTAAAAATATCTGCAAATACTCTTTCGCAAGTATCTCTTCCAATGTCTCCATATCCATATCCTGTTGTTTGATTAAAATGCATATCGGAAATTCTATTATCTTGAAATGCTTTTAATACTTTTAAAGAATTATATTCACATACTTTTTGTATTTTTTCAAAAACTGGTTCTACTTCTTTTTCTACTTCTTTGGATAAATTAATTATTTTATCTGATATTCCAAATTGTTGATACATTTTACTTTAAATCTCCTTTACTGCTTTACTTATTACAAATTTCTCTATTCTTCTGTATTTTCTATATTTTCTGTATCTGTCACTTTATCTGTGTAGTAAGCGCTTCCATACCATTCTTCTAATTTATAGTATTTTCCTATAAAGCTTGGACTAACTTCTTCTAATTCATATATAGGTTCTTGAACTATTTCCCCTTCTGAATTAATTACTCCCCACTTTCCGTCTTCTTTTATTCCTGCAAATCCATATTCATTTAATTCTGTTACCATATCATATTTATTTTCTACTACTGTATTTCCATTTTTATCTACAAATCCCCACTTGCCATTTTCTTCACTAGCATATAGGTTATTATTTGGAAATACTTCTTCTGCACTTAATTCTTTTCCTGAATAATCAAAATATTTATTTTCATCTTCTGAATATAGTCTAATATATCCATCATTTATGTCTATATTAGCTTCATCCATTGTAACTACTACTTCCATGTTTTTATTAATTAAGCTTACTGTACTTGTTTCTGATATATTAGCTTGCAATAATTCTGTATTATCTATTTTTACAATACTATTATATTTTAAATCTACTAAAGATTTTCCGCTTAAATCAATAATTCCATTGTTTCTATTATTAGCAACGATATAATAATTATTTCCTATTTCTTCTATATTTGTATATTGTTTATCTATTACGACATTTCCATTATTATCTATTATTTTGTATATTCCTTCTGTATCATATACTATATAGTGTGAGCCATCTTCTGTTGGTATTCTAGCTATATATCCGTCTGTTACTTCATTTCCATTTAAATCTAGAATTTTAGTCTCGTTATTTTCATTTGTTGCATTAACATATATTCCACCAAAACTCATATTGGTGTATTTTGTATCTATCTTTATTTTTCCGTCTCTATCTGCAATTCCTTGCTTTCCATTTCTTTGAACTATAAATACGTCATTATATGAATAATACATAATTTCTTCATACTCATAATTTAATATTACTTTTTTATTTCTTAATAATCCTGCTTGTCCATCTTTGTATGCAATTATATATATATCATCTTCATCTTCTATTTCTGTTACTCTTTCTATTTCTGTATATATTGTATCTAGTATCTTTTTACCTCTATAATCTACATAACCGTATCTATATCCTTCTTCGTTTATATTGCAGACTATAAAGCCTGTTTTTTGATATTTAGTATTTGCATCATAATAATTATCTACTGTTATACTGTCATACTCTGGTTTTATAACTACTTTGCCATTTATATTTATTACACCATATTTTCCATTTTCTTTAACAAGTAACATTCCTTCTTTATATGTTACTGCAGATATTTCTTCATAAACCGCTTCTGTAATTTCTTCTCCATCTATGCTAATTAATCCATATTTTCCGTCTTTTTTATATTTTAATACTGTATTTTCGTATGGAACACCATCTGCAGTTGTGTCTGTTGGTATTGCTTGTATATTACTATACCCTGTAATTACTTGTTCTCTTTTTTCATTTAATACCTTTGTTTCATATTCTTTTGTTTCAGTATTATAATTAGACATGCATATAAATAATGGTTTTGAAGGATTTGGAATTTGTATAACATTATAGTTTGGATCAACTACTATATTTCCATTTCCATCTATAACACCATATTTTCCATCCTTTTCTATAATGTTATATTCTATATTACTAACATATTCAACATCAAATATATACTTTGCTCTATCTGAAAAATATATTGTTAAACTCACTGCTACAGCTACAATTATTAATATTAATACAATAAATATTATTACTTTCTTTTTATTCATATATATTCTCCTTTGTTTGATTATTCTTCTTCCTTATCTTCTTCCTCATTATTTACATTATTCATATTTCTGCAAACTTTAACATATTTTATTCTTTTATCGTCTATTTCTTCTACTTTATATGTTAAATTTTCGTCCTCTATTACAGGATGCTCATCCTCATCTGGTATTCTTCCTAGTTTATCAATTAAATATCCTGATAAAGTTTCATAATCTCCATCTGGAAGTTCAATATTAAAAACTTTCTTTAGTTCATAGGAAGTAATTGTTCCATTTAATATATAAGTATTTTCATCTATTTTTTTATAGTCTGCTTCCTCTTCATCATATTCATCAAAAATATTTCCTACAAGCTCTTCTATTATATCCTCCATAGTAATTAATCCTGCTGTTCCACCATATTCATCAATAGCAATAGCTATTTGTACCTTGTTTTGTTGCATTTCTTTAAATAGCTCATCTATATCTTTAGATTCTGGTACAAAATATGGTTCTCTAATTAATTTTTTTATATCAATCCTTTTATTTTCTTTTAATGGTTTTAATATATCTTTAACAAATAGAATACCTTTTATATCATCTATATTATCTTCATATACTGGAATTCTACTATACTTAAATTCATCAATCTCATCTAATGTATCATTTATGTCAGAATTTATATCAATAGCATACATTTCTGTTCTTGGAGTCATTACTTCAGATACTATTATATCATTGAATTCAAATACATTATTTAATAATTGTTTTTCTCCTCTTTCTATTGTGCCTTTTTCTTCTCCCTCGTCTATCATCATTTTAATTTCTTCTTCTGTAACAACTTCTTCTTCTGCCTCTCCAACTCCAAATATTTTTGATATCATATTAGTTGAAAATGTAAGTAATTTTACAAAAGGCGCTGTTACTATTGATATTCCTCGTATTACTCCAATTGTAGCATATGATATTTTTTCATAGTACTTCATTGCTAATCTCTTTGGCACTAATTCTCCAAATACCAATGTAAAGAAAGAAAGCATAATTGTTATTAATACAATCGCTATTCCTCTCCATGCTTCTAAACTTAATACTGGCAACCATGAGTTTAATACAGGTGCTAATTTATCTGCAAATGCATCTGATGCAAATGCACTTGATAAAAATCCTGCTAATGTTATTCCTATTTGTATTGTAGCTAAAAATTTACTTGGTGATTTTAACATTTTTAGAATGTTTTTTGCTTTTTTATTCCCTTCTTTTGCTTCTTTTTCTATTTTGGCGTCATTTAGAGATATAAAAGCTATTTCTGTCGCAGCAAAGTATGCATTAAATAGAATTAAAATGACTAAAACTATTATTTGTGTTAACATTAAAAATTTACCTTCCTTATTTAATTATATTTTATATTAAAATATAATATACATTAGTTTAAAAAATATATACATAATGATAATTTATTTATACCTTAATGTCAAGGAAAACAAAAGAAAAAGACTTATTTTAGAATAAAATATTATTAATAATTTTTAAGTCTTTTTCTTTTTTATTTCTTTAATTGTTAGATCTTATAATATATATTTTTTGTTTTATTAAAAACCTGTTCTTGGTAAATATTTTTCTTTTTCTCCTGTTTTCGTTATTTCTTTATCTTCTTTCTCTACTTCTTTTTCTTCGTCCTCTGGTTTTTCATAGTTATTTACATTAACTGTATATTTTTGATTTAATTCAATATCTATTTCTATTAACTCTCCATATAGTGTATATCCTTCTGGAGATTTTACTTCTTGTATATAGTACCTTCCTGGAATAACTCTATCTATTACAGCTACACCTTCTTTATTTGTTGTAATATCAGAATATATTATGTTTTTATTTTCATCTAATATATTAAATTTAGCACCTTGAAGTAATTCTTCTGTTTCCGCATCCCTCTTTACTATTTCTATTTTAGTTTCATTTGCTGTGTATTTTATTTTAATTTTTGCATTTTCAAATTCATAATCTCCTGCTGCTAATGCATAGCTTTGTTTATTACTATCTCCAGATTCACCATATAATATTGGCATTGTCTTTACATCTGCTACCGCTTCTATTTCAATTTCTCCGCTTGTATCTAATTCAGTTATTGGTATCAATACTTTAAAGTTTTCTCCGTTTTTTAATTCAGTTTTTTCTACATTATTTCCATCAACAATTTTAAAATTATCTATTCCGGAATTATTTACTTTAAGCGAATATTTATCATATTGCACATTACATGCAACTTCAAATTCTCTACTAATATATTTACTGTCTATGTTATCTATTTTCCATTCTTCACTTATTTCGTTAATATCAACTATTGATATAGGCTTAGTCTCTGATGAGCTTCTAGCTGCTTTAGCAATTTTTTCTGCTGCTGTTATTATTCTATTTCCTTGTGCATTCATTCCTTCAAAATCATCCCAATTATAGTTGTACATAGCATCATATACCGCCATTTTTGTTGCTGCAAAAGCTTCTGCATCACTATTACAACCAAGTTGTTTAGCTGTTTTAAAAGGATATCCATTTGTAACTGCTCTCCATATTTTATTATTTGTAACTAGTTTATCAACAGTTACCGTATATCCTTCATCTTCTGTAACACCTGGTAAATTTTTATTCAAACAATATGCAGGATATTCTATTCCGTCTTTTTCATATACTACAAATTCCACTCCTATTTTTGTTCCTTGATATTTAAAACATACTAATTCTTCTTTTGAATATAAATCCGCTTCTTCTATTAAATATGTTGCAGCCTTTGCTTCTGTCTTAAATAAGCTCAACATTGTAACTATTGTTACTAAAATTATTAAAATCGCTAAAATTCTTTTTATTTTCATATATTTCCTTCTTTCTTTTTTCATTTTTTGCTTTATATAACTTCTACTGCCTGAACGCACCTTCTATATTCGTACATATTTTCTACACAGGTTATTAGAGTTATCTTATTGCCTTCTGCTTCTATATAACTCCAATCTGTTTGGTGTATTATTTTGTTTAAAGTAACCCTATATTCTTTTTTACCATTCTCGGTATAATATATTATTTTATCTCCAGTTTCTAATCTTTTTATATTTTCAAAAAAGTTACAATTATATCCTCTATTGTGCCCAGCTAAAGCTATATTGCCACTATATTTATTACTTTCTTCAAAATGTCCTACTGCAGTCGCAAGTATATCTTGACTCGTTCCTTCCTTTATTGGTGCAACCAGACTAATCTTTGGTATTTCTATTCTCCATTTGCTATTTTTTAATGTATTATTTTCTGCATTATTTGTGTCGCTATTACCATCAATATTACTATTAGTTTCTTCATAAATATCTGCTATTTGCATAGTCTTTAACATTACGTCTTTTAAATCTATAGCTTCAATACTTTTTCTACTAATTTTGTTACTAACGCCTTTTTCTACTTCTATATATTTGCTGGTTAAAATATTTTCATTATATAGGTCTATATTTCCACGATTTATAAATAGCGTGTCTAAAATTATAAAAAGGATTATTGTTAGAACAAAACTTACACAAATAACCACAGAATTTATCCATTTATTATTATAATTTAACACATAAAATACACCTACCTTATTATTTAATTTGTTGATTAAAACATTGGTTTTTAATTTTGATTTAATTTTGTTGAATTTAAATTACTTGAATTAACTTTTAAAATTAAGTAAAAGTTATCAAAAAGATTTAATTATTTTGATAAAAATTGCAATTTTTAAACTGTTTATATATTACTATACTTTCCATAATTTGTAAAGAATTTTTCATAGACAGTTTTCGACATTATTTTTTTTCAAAAAATCATGTATATTATTTTACATTCTATATCTCCATTACTATCCAAACTTCCTTCTATTAATACACTATTATTTTTATGTAATTTTCTGTATATAAAGTCTGCTATTTCATCATAACTATATACTTTTGTTATACTACCATTTTCTAATTTCATTGTAAATTTTACTATTGATGTTTTATTCCTTATTTCCAAATTTTTTGAATATTTATTATATATAAATTTAAAATCTATATTATCTACTATTTTTCCATACAATATTACAATATTCATTTTTCACAGCCTGTTTTTTCATAATTATATTATTATTTTAAAAATTATATTTTCGTACTTTTTATATTAAATCATAAGCTACATATATTCTACAACCTGTGTCTACTAATATATAGCTTATTGGTTCTTGTTTACCTTTTTAGAGAATTTTTATAATATTATACATGTTTCATATTTTATACTGCCTTATGCAATATTTAAACTATATTTTAAAAATTTTCTCTTAGGAAGGAATAAATCCCTTTAATATCTAATATTTCGAGTGTTAAAATATAACTGTGCTTTTCTAAAAAATTTATTTTTTAGAAAAGCACAGTTATATTTTAACACTCTCTATTTTACCTCTTTTTTCCTCTTTTCTATTCAGCGTTCAGTGCTACATATAAAGCTGGACGAGACGAAGTGTTGCCGCCGGAATTGAGTGGATTGTAGACGTTGCGGTCTGAAACAGGATTATTAGAACCGGAATCGTCGCAACCGCCCCCTCGATTAACACGAATGTTGGTGTAAACCGCCTCTTGTGTCCATTCTCTACAATTTCCTGCTAAATCATATATGTTATTTGCTTGCCAGGCTTCATTTTTTCCAG
>CALXVB010000023.1 GCA_944391855.1 uncultured Clostridia bacterium
ACCTCTAAAAACACAAATTATATCTATCTTCTATTACAATTTTTTATATATTCAACTGTATGTATTCAGTCATGACTCTGATTTCCATGACCTCCTTCCCAAGGTCTTTTAAAAGCAAATCCTACTGGTATAGCTGATCCATAAATATATCTTTGGCTATTCCAACTCTGCATAGTTCTTTTTGTAGTCCATAATGTTGGAGATTTACTAGACCCTCTAAACTCTCTTACTTTTAATGTTCCATTTGTATTATATGGCATAGGCTCATTTTCTCCTCTATAGTATGTTTCCATACGATTAGTATCATTATTAAATATAATTATCTTTGCCACAATATCCTCCTTAAAATTATACTAATTAATTTACACAATAATTAATACATTGTATGTATGATAGTAAAAAGTGTTACTGCTTTTATATTTTTTAATTATATATATTTTTACATTTATTTATGGTATAATTTTTTTGGTGATAATATGGGTAAAGATTTATATGATAAAAGAAATTCAAACTATTGCTATAAAAATAGCAATGTTTTAATTAATAAATTAGATATACATGATGAAAAAGTTTTGCAAAAGTTTGAAGCTAAAATAACTGCTGCTAAACTTCTTTCTTTACGTAGAAAAGGTATAATTGGAAATTTTGATAAAGAACATTTACAAAAAATACACATATATCTTTTTGAAGATATATATCCTTTTGCTGGCCAGTTTAGAAATGAAAATATTGCAAAAGGCGTGTTTAGGTTCGCTGAATATGAATATATTGAACCTGAATTAGAAAAACTATTGACTAGTTTAAAAAATGAGAATTACTTATTTGGTCTTTCAAAAAATATTTTAGCAGAAAAGCTTGCCTATTATTTATCTGAATTGAATGTTCTTCATCCTTTTAGAGAAGGAAATGGTAGAACTATTAGAGAATTTATTAGAGAACTTGCTTTAAAAAATAGTTATGTTTTAAATCTAAGTAATGTATCTCCATCTAATTTTTTAAATGCCAGCATAAAATCAATAGTAGATACTACTGATTTAACTAAATTAATTTTTACATGTTTGGAAGAAAAAAAATAGTATAATTTTTTTGATTTTCCCTTGAAAACGCTGGACTTTTGCCTCATTTTGTGGTATAATATATATGTGGTTTGTTAAGGAGAAAATATAGTTTGGAGGTTAGAAAATGTTTAATGAAGAAATTTTTAATTTTGATATAAATAATATTAAAAATGATTTAGCTATAGAAGGTATGGCTATTTCAGATGAAGATATTACTTTATTTAAGCAATTTGCTAACGAAGAAATAGATATGCCAAATTTAATACAAACAATAAAGAATGAAATTATTTGAAATTTTATATATTGCACATAGAAAAATCTAGATAATATACATTATCTAGATTTTTATTTTATACTGCTCTACATTTTACAACTAATCTTTCCGTTCCATAATTCGTACAAGTTATTAATGTTATTTCTTTTCTTCCATTTGTATGTTGGCTAGTACAACTTGTATCATCAGGTTTTACTACAAATCTATCATATACAGCATATTGGAGAGTTCTTCCTGTCATATCCTCTAAAGTTACTATATCTCCATTTTCTAATTCATTTAGCCTTCCAAACATTTTACCATTTCTGTAATTATGTCCTACTATACAATAATTTCCTACTTCATTTGGCTGTAATTTATCTAGTTCTGGCCAATATCTATTAACCGAAATTTCAAGTAATTCATCCGAAGTCTCTGATAATACTGGATATGTTATACCAATTTTAGGTATTGTAAGTATTGCTTCTGTTGTATATGTAATACCATCCACTGTTGTATTGCTTATTATTTCATTAGTACTAATATCTTCTGCATCTCCTGCTTCGCTTTCACTTAAGACTATGATTATAGCATCATTTTTGGTCGACTGCTTTGTAGTATCATCCTGTCCTGTTTTTACTTCTGATAATAGCACCTGTGAAACTTCCTCACTTTTGTTTCTATCATATTCTGCATATATATAATATGAGGATAATAAGCATACTAAAAGAACTGATACAAAGAATTGCACTTTATATAGCTTTTTCTTTCTTTTTAGTTCTGGAGTAACATAGAGTTTTTCAGTAACTAAAATTTGGTTCAACTTAAAATCCTCCTTTTCTTTTAACATTCACATAATTATTATATCATATATTAAGCTTATTTTAAAGCCCTTTTGCTATCAAATTTGCTAACCTTGCAAACTCTTCTATTGTTAATTTTTCTCCTCGTATATCTGGCTTTAAATTCATTTTATCAAATACTTTTCTTACAACTTCTTTATCTGTAACTATTCCTGAGTTTGTTAAAGCATTTTGTAAAGTTTTTCTTCTTTGCATAAAGCTTGCTTTTATTATCTTAAAAAATGTTTCTTCATTTTCTACTTTTACAGGTGGTTCTTTTAGTATATTCAATTTTATTACCTCTGAATCAACTTCTGGTGATGGTATGAAGCTTTCTTTTCCTACTAAAATTACTTTTTCTGCCTCCGCATAATAATTTACGCTATATGTAATAGCACCTGATAGTTTATCTCCAGGTCTTGCTGTTATTCTATCTGCTACTTCTTTTTGTACCATTACTGTAATACTATCTATAGCTAATTTATCTTCCAACAATTTCATAATAATTGGAGTAGTAATATAGTATGGAAGATTGGCTACTATTTTTACTTTTTTTAAATTATTTAAGTTACTTGCAATTAATTCTTTTAAATCTATTTTTAATATATCTTCATTAATTAAATAAAAGTTTTTGTATAGCTTAAATCTATCTTCTAATATTTTTATCATATTTTCGTCTAACTCTACTGCTATAACTTTTCCAGCTTTTTCAAGTAGTTTAGAAGTAAGTGTTCCAAGTCCTGGACCTATTTCTATTATCAAGTCGTCTTCTGTTACCTCTGCTGCTTTTACTATATTTTCTATTACATTATCATTTATTAAAAAGTTTTGACCTAATCTTTTATTTGCTTTTATATTATACTTTTTTAATATGTATCTAGTCTCCTCTAAACTCCCCATATAATTCTCCCTTAAAACTTATTCGTCTATTTCCTCTTTTAATACAACATTTATTACTGTTCCTTCTTCTACCTTTGTTCCAGAAATTATATCTTGACTTGTTACTTTTCCTGTTCCTGTATATTTAATATTAAGATTTTTATTATTTAATGCTGCTTTTGCTTCTGATAAAGACATTCCTTTTAAATTAGGTACTGTCTGTGAAACTCTTGTATCTGTGCTTTCTGTATATAATCTAATTACAGAGCCTTCTATTAAAGCTGTACCTGCCACTGGCATTTGGTCACTTACTATTTCATCGTCATTTCCTTCTGCTATACATTCGAATCCTTGTTTTTCTAATATCTTTATAGCTTCTGCAATTGTTTTATTCTTTACATTTGATACTGCTGTTGTTTCCATTTCACTATCTGTTGAATTTGAAGGAATTCCTAAGTATGGTAATACTTCTGATAGGATTTGTGCTACAACAGGTGCTGCTATAGAACCACCACCTGTTAAATCTCCTTGTGGTCCATATAATGTTAAAAGTACAACTATTTCTGGGCTTTCTACTGGAGTAATTGCTGCAAATGATGCTACACTTACAGAGTTTTCATCAGAATAATCAGCTTCAGATGTACCAGTTTTACCTGCTATACTATATCCCTTTACTTGTGCATAGCTTCCTGTACCACTGTCTACTACAGTTTGTAACATATCTAACATTGCATTTGCTGTTTCTTTTGATACTACTTGTCTTACTTCTTTTGTTTCTATTGTAGTTATCGCACCTGTATCTGTGTTTTTTATTTCTTTTGCAATTCTAGGTTGCATTAATACACCATCATTTGCTACTGCCGACACAGCTGAAATCATTTGTAAAGGTGTTATTCTAAATCTTTGCCCAAATGACATTGTCGCAAGTTCTACGCTTCCTACGTCTTCCTCATTCCAAAATATACTCCTAGCTTCTCCTGAACTTCCAGAATCTCCTATATCTGCAAAGTTTGAACTATCAAAAAATCCAAATGCATCAAAATATCTATATAAAGTTGTTACTCCTATTTTTTTACTTAATTGCATAAATGCTGGGTTACATGAATATTTTAAAGCATCTCTTAAACTTAAATCACCATGTCCTGATGTATCAGAACAGTTTATAGTTACTCCATCTATGTCTTCATATCCATCACAATGGTATACATTTGGAGTATCAGGATCTGTTAATCCTTCTTCTAATCCGGCGGCTGCTGTTACTATTTTAAATACAGAGCCTGGTTCATATGTAGAGGTTATTGCTCTATTGTTCCATGTTTCTTGTTGTTTCTGATATTGCTCTTCACTAGACATTTTCTTCCACTCGTTTTCTGGAATAAACTCTAATGTATATGGGTCATTTAGGTTATAATCTGGATATGTTGCCATCGCTAAGATGTCACCCGTATCTGGATCCATTATTATAACATTTCCACCTTCTTTACATTCATTTTCTTCGCATGCTTGTGCTAAATATTTCTCTGCTATTTGTTGTATATTAGCATCTATTGTTAATGTTATATCGTTTCCATTTTGTGGTGCTATATATGTCTCATCTTCGTATGGTATTAAATCTTGTACTGCATCCTGTGCAGAAGTAACTTTTCCTGGTGTTCCAGTTAATATGTCGTTCCATTTTGATTCCAATCCCCATAGTCCTTGGTTATCTGTTCCACAAAATCCAATTAGGCTAGATGCTAGATTGTCATAAGGATAATATCTTTTTGTATCTTCATCTATATTTATTCCGCTATATATATCGTTTGTTTCCATCCAAACTTCTAGTTTTTCTATTTTATCGTTTTCTACTTTTTTTGCTATAGTTACATTGGTTGTATCGGTTCTTGATACTTTTTCTAATGTTTCTTTATAGTCTAATTCGAAGATTTCAGAAAACTCCTTTGCAACTTCTTCTTTAAATGTTTTAGTTTTTGCTTCATCAATATCTCCATTTTCATCTTCTACAACTATTTTTGTTGGGTCTATACTTACTGTATCTACTTGAGCACTTATTGCTAAAGCTTTTCCTGTCGAATCATATATAGTCCCCCTTTTAGGACTAATTGTTTTACTTGCTGTTAATTGTCTATGCATTTCTTCTTCAAGTTCTGCACCTTGAACAATCTGAAGCCATGCAAGTCGTATAACTAATAGCATAAACACAAGTATAAAAACTATGAACATTCTTCCTGCTCTATCATTTAAAGTAAAAATTTTCTTCACTTTGCTAGATTTTTTACTATTTCTAAAATTATACGCATTTGTATTTTTTCTTTTATTCAACTTTTGTATCATCCTTTCATAGTTAATTTTGTTTATTTTTAAGCAAAATCATCCTATTTTACAGTTTATATTCTATATTAATTCACATAAAAAATCAAGGAATTTTGAAGAAATTGGTAAAAATATGTTTTTCCATACATAAAAATATCCTAGAAGTATAAACTAACTAGGATATTTTTTTAGTATTAAATTTACTATTGTGCATTTATTGCATCAATTATTTCTACTTGCTCTTGTGGTATTTCAGTATTTACTTCCATTTTTGTGTAATCATCATATTTTTCTGAATTAAGAATACTACTATCTACGTCTGCATCAGTCACTACATTTTCTTCAAAAGTAAAAACGCTTTCTCTATAGAAATGTGAATAGCTTTCATTAACTTCTCTAACAGTAATATATGTGTTTTTATCAACCCAAATATCTCTATAACTATTCTTACTTGCAAATCTTATTACATAACATTCTATACCATTAAATCTATCTTCTCTTATAGAAAATGCTAGACTATATATTGTAGAAGTTATTGGTTTATAATTTTCTTTAATATATGAAAATAATCCGACAGCACTTCCTTTTCTTTTTTTTATGTAATTACTATGACGGTATTCTATTTGTCTTAAGTCATGGAAAACATATATTGAATCATAACTATCATCTTCATAGAAAAATATACTTTGATTAGATTCATTTTTTAGTTTTCCGTCTTTGTAATAATATGTTTCTTCAAATTCCCAAGAATTACTTTCTTTCTTAAAGTCTTTGTTTATAGTTTTTACGGTTATTTTATAATTATCTAAAGATTCCATATATTCTACTTTTTCAGATACTTTATTTACTAAATTAGAAAAAGTAGCTTCTTTATACCATATAGCTAATCCTGCGATTAATATAATAATTAATATGACTACTAATATTATTTTTAATATATTAATTCTCTTATGTACTTTTTTGAATTGCTTTTTTACCATCTTATCTTGTTCACTTTCATTACATACTGTATCTTCTATAGTCTTGTAGTATTTTCTACAATTTTCACAAGTTTCTAAATGATTTTTTACAAAATTTCGACTTCCTTCATTGAGTGATTTTTCTATGTATTGAACAGCTAAGTCTTTTACTATTTCACATTCTTCTTTTTTATTCATCTTTTAAGTCCTCCTTTAATTTATTCTTGGCACGGAAAAAAATAGTTCGTGCATGTTCTTCTGTTTTTCCAATTATACTTGCTATCTCTTTAAAACTAAAATTTGTAAATATTCTCAAATAAACTACTTCTTTTGTTTTTTCATCCATTCTATGAATTCTTTTACAAATATTAAATAATTCATTTTTGTTTAAATAATCCTCTTCTAATGTTGTATTAGAAGAAATATCTTCGCTATTTTCTACAATTTCAACTTCGTTTAATTTTTTCATTTTTTTACAGTAATCTATCCATTTATTCTTAGCTATTGTATATAGCCATGTTTTTAAGCTAGATTCATTTCTAAATTTCTTTATATTCTTTACTGCACTGTAAAAAGTTTCTTGAAGTAATTCTTCTGCAATATCTGGATTATTTGTTAGAGACAGCAAATAACTATATATTTTTTTAGAGTACTCTTTATATATTTCTTCCATTTTTTCACCTTTCTAAATATATAGACTTAAAAAATATTTTTTCGTTACAAAATTTTGTAAATTTATATTATCATTTTCATAGAAGCTATTCAAATCAGTCTATAGTTAATACTTCTTACTAAATAAAATAATATAACGCAAAAAGAAGAAATTTTATAATTAAAACTTCTTCTCTTTATGTTCTTTTATATTTTTGATTAATATACGCTATTCGCTAAATATTCTATCAAATTCTTCTCCATCGATTTTTTCTTTTTCTAGTAGAACTCCTGCTACACTATGAAGTTTATCTATATGCTCTCTCAAAATTGATTCAGCCTTTTTATATGCTGCGTCTATTATGCTCTTTACTTCTTCATCTATTATACCAGCTGTTTCTTCAGAGTACTCTTTAGATTGAGCAAAATCTCTTCCTAAGAAAACTTCTTCTTGGTTTTGTCCAAGTGTTATTGTTCCAACTCTTTCACTCATACCATATTTAGTAACCATGGCTCTTGCAATTTTTGTTGCTCTCTCTATATCATTGCTTGCACCTGTTGATATATCATCTAATATAAGTTTTTCTGCAACTCTACCACCTAAAAGTGATACTATGTTTTCTACCATTTCTGTTCTAGACATAAATGACTTATCCTCTGTTGGTCTATACATTGTATATCCACCAGCCATACCTCTTGGTACTATAGATATTTGGTGTACTGGATCTTGAGTAGGTAAAAATCTACTTACAACAGCATGGCCAGCCTCGTGGTAAGCAACAAGTTTTTGCTCTTTGTCACTTCTTACTCTTGTTCTTTTTTCAGGTCCCATTGTAACTTTTACCATTGCATCTTCAATTTCTTGCATACCTATTTCTCTTAAATTTCTTCTAGCTGCTAAAAGCGCTGCTTCATTTAATACATTCTCTAGGTCTGCACCAGAAAAACCTGAAGTATTTTTTGCTATTGTTTTTAAATCTACGTCTATTGATAATTTTTTCTTTCTGCTGTGTACTTCTAATATTTGCTCTCTTGCTTTTACGTCTGGACTTGATACAACAATTTGTCTATCAAATCTTCCTGGTCTTAAAAGTGCTTTGTCTAATACGTCTGGTCTATTTGTTGCAGCTAGTACTATAACTCCTTCATTTGCTGAGAAACCATCCATTTCAACAAGTAATTGGTTTAATGTTTGTTCTCTTTCATCATGTCCTCCGCCAAGACCTGCGCCTCTTTGACGTCCGACAGCATCAATCTCATCTATAAATACTATACATGGTGCTTTCTTTTTTGCTTCGTCAAATAAGTCTCTTACACGTGATGCACCAACACCTACAAACATTTCAACGAAGTCAGAACCACTTATGATAAAAAATGGAACTCCCGCTTCTCCTGCAACTGCTTTTGCAAGAAGAGTTTTACCAGTACCTGGTCCACCAACAAGAAGTACTCCTTTTGGTATTCTTGCACCCATATCAGTAAATTTCTTTGGATTTTTTAAGAACTCTACAATTTCTTCTAATTCCTCTTTTTCCTCGTCAACACCTGCTACGTCGTCAAATGTAACTTTATTTTTATCTGTTGGATTCATCATTCTAGCTCTGCTTTTTCCAAAAGACATTGTTTTGCCTCCACTGCTATTTCCTTGTCCTCCGCTCATGAATAAGAACCAGAATATTAAGAATATAATAAGCAGACCAAATGGTGTAAGTAAACTTAATATAAATACCCAAATAGATTCAGATTTTTCTGTTACAGTTACATTTCCTGTTGACATACTTTCTTGTAGATTATCCATTAAATTATCAATACTTGGAATATTTACTTGTTTTACAAAGTTTTCATTTTTTAGTTTTACTTCTGCTGTTGTTCCGTCAGATGAAAGCTCTATTTCTAAAACTTCTCCCGCTTCTATTTTCTCTACTAATTCTGAATATGCTAACTTGTTATTATCACTATCTAGTATTGAAGTTAATAACACAAGAAATATTATAGCAATTATTAGCCACATAGCTAATGTTTTTATTCCACTTTTCAAATCTAAAATTCCTCCTCTTTACTGTTTCTTACAATATTTGCAAAAAGTTTACCTTTGAAATATACCATATATGCCTAGTTATTTCAAGGCTTTTTTTAAAGTTTTTTACTTTCAAAAAATTATTCTCTACGGATGCTCGGTTTACCCAAGAAAAAAATTTTTCCTTTTTTAACATATATTTTTATTCCACTTTTTGGAGTTAAATATTTATTTCCTATATTATTGTTACATAATTTTATAATGTCATCTATATGTATTTTTTCTATTCCTGTAACTTTTCCATATACTTTTGATATAGTATATAAAATTAATCTTGATTTTATTACATTATCTAGTTTATTAAACTCTTTCAAATCTAAAATTACTTTTATTTCTTCTAATTCATCTTTTGCTGTTTCTCCATTATACATTTTGACAGTTAATCTTTTATATTCATTTTCTACAATATTGTTTAAAAATCTTTCTTCTTCTGTTGCTATATTAGATAATCTATTTATTCCTTCTATTATATTTGGATTAAATTCTTTTTGAATATATGGTATTAATAAATTTCTTATTTTGTTTCTAGTATATATATTTTCTTTATTTGTTTTATCATATCTTGGTTTCAGTTTTTCTATTTTACAGTATTCTTCTATTTTATCTCTCGAAGTTTCTATTAATGGCCTTATAAATCTGTCATCTCTTACTGCTTCAATTCCTTTTAAGCCAGAAATTGAGCTTCCTCTAATTATATTCATTAATACTGTTTCCGCATTATCGTTACTATTATGAGCAGTTGCTATTTTATTCGCACCTACTTTTTTTAAAACTTCTTCAAAAAATTCATATCTTATATTTCTACCAGCTTCTTCTGTACCTATTTTTAGTTTCTTTGCTTCTTCTTCTACATTTATCTTTTTACAAAAAAACTGGGCATTTATGCTATTACAAAAATTTCGTACATATTCTGTCTCTTCATCTGCTTCTTTTCTTATCATGTGATTAATATGTGCTACATATATATTTATATTCAATTTTTCTCTAAAATTATTTAATAAATTTAGTAAGGTAATAGAATCCGGTCCACCAGATACTCCTATTACTATCTTATCTCCTTTTTGTATCATTTTATATTTTTCTATTGTTTTTAGTATTTCGTTTTCTAACATTTTTTCACCTCTTAACCTATTTGTTTATGATACCATAAGTTTCGCCAAGTTTCAATAGTTTGACATAATCTGTTTAATTTTGGTACAATGTTTACATGGCCTAATTGCTATTTTACTTAACTTTAATGGAAGGAAAATAAATGTACATTGCAAAACATCTTTCGACCAGGAAAGAATGCTATCTTCCTTTGGTAGTACCTCGGGATGATGGTAAAAACATTCACACGCATATCACCATTCATGAGACATCCTTAAGGCTCGAGAATGTTTATTATCTCATAAACAGACATTGATATGTTTTAACCCCTGCATTAAACCAGTGGATTTTAATTAATCCACCGGCTTTTTTATCTATATTATTTTATTCTCTATATTTATCCATATTAGCAAATTTAGTATAATTTCCAAGCCATAGTAACTCTACTGTCCCTGTTGAACCAGCTCTGTGCTTAGCAATTATTACTTCTGCTACATTTTTCTTTTCGCTATCTTCATTATAATACTCATCTCTATATAGAAACATTACAATATCGGCATCTTGCTCTATTGAACCAGATTCACGAAGGTCTGATAACATTGGTCTGTGGTCCGGCCTTTGTTCTGGTGCTCTGGAAAGCTGTGATAATGCAATTACCGGTACCTCTATCTCCTTCGCTAAAATCTTTAATGAACGACTTATTTCTGCTATTTCTTGTTCACGGCTAGCCCCTCTTTTTCCGCTTCCTTGAACTAATTGTAAATAATCTATTACTACTAAACCAATATTCTTTTCTAACTTCATCTTTCTACATTTAGCACGTATCTCCATTATAGATATACCTGGTGTGTCGTCTATATATATCTGAGATTCTGAAAGTACCCCAGAAGCTTCTGCAAGTTTTGCCCAGTCTTCATCTTCCAATGTTCCTGTCCTTACTTTGTTACTGTCTACCATTGCTTCAGAACAAAGAATTCTATTAACCATCTGTTCTTTTGACATTTCTAGGCTAAATATAGCTACTGGTACATTTGCTCTTACAGCTGCATTGGTTGCAATATTTAATGCAAATGCAGATTTTCCCATTGCAGGTCTTGCGGCAACTAATATCAAGTCAGACTTGTGAAGTCCTGCTGTTTTATAGTCCAAATCAACAAATCCTGTTGGTACACCAGTTATATGCTGCTTTCTGTTATATAACTGTTCTAATTCTGTAAAAGTATCTACCAAAACGTCTTTTATTGAACTATAGCCCTTTTGGTTCTTTTTCTGCATTACTTCAAATATCTTTCTTTCTGAATTGTCAATTATTGCTTCAACTTCTTGAGTTGGATCATATCCTAAAGTTATGATATCATTTGCTGTTTTTATTAAATTCCTTAATATTGATTTTTCTTCTACTATTTTTATATATTGTTCGACATTAGAGGTAGTTGGTACTTTATCTGGTAAATTAGCTATATATTCTAGTCCGCCAACAGCTTCCAATTTTCCCATTGATGCTAATTCTGACTTTAATGTAATTATATCTATTGGGTCATTTCTATTGTACAAGTTTAATATAGCTGAATAGATAATTTTATTATCTTCTCTATAAAAATCTGTATCTTTTAAAACTTCAACTGCTGAAGATACAGCATCTTTATCTGTAAGCATACTACCTATTACAGCTTGCTCTGCTTCTGTATCATTTGGTGGTACTTTTCCCAATTCCATTTTTGCTCTCACCTCTAATTTTTGTCAAATTTTAATTTTATATTGTTATTTTAATATATTTAAGCAACAAAAAAACTAATCGCTAATCACTTCTACTCTTAAGTCAGCAGTTATTCTCTCAAATAGTTTTATAGGTACACTAAAACTGCCTAATGTTTTTATTGTTTCTTTTAATTCTATTTTCTTCTTATCTACAACAAAATTATATTGAGACTTTAAATTGTCTGATATTTCCTTTGCGGTTACTCCTCCAAATATTTTTCCGTTTTCTCCTGCTTTAACTTTTATTTTTAGCATAATTCCTTTTAATTTCTTTGCTAAAGCTTCTGCATTTTGTTTTTCTACGTCTTTTCTATAACTCGCTGCTTCTTTTTTGTTATTTAGTTTATTCATGTTCTCTGCATTTGCTTCTACTGCTAGTTTTTTAGGTAGTAAATAATTTCTTGCATATCCATCACTTGCATTAATTACTTCATCCTTTTTTCCTACCCCTTTTATGTCTGATAACAAAATAACTTTCATATTTTTACTCCTTCCTATAGTTTGAACTTTAAAGAACGTCCCCAATGTTCAATTTTAGATTTGTTCACTAAAGTATTCATTTATTCTGTTTATTAATTCTTGTTTAACTTCATAAATGTCCATTCCTTCTACTTGTGCACCAGCTAAAGTTATATGTCCACCACCACCAAGTTTTTCTAAAATTACTTGTACATTTATATCTCCTATTGAACGTCCACTTATACATACCTTATCATTTGCTTTTCCTATTACAAATGATGCTGTAATATTACTTATTGTAAGTAACTCATCTGCTGCTTTTGCACATACTACATTTGAGTCTTTGTCTTCTTCTTCATAAATTGATATAGCTATTGTGTCATATACAAGTTCTACTTTTCCAATTATATTAGATATTTTGTTATACGTTTCTAAATCGCTTTGGAACCATTTTTTCACTTTAATTATATCAACACCACATTTACGTAAATATGCTGCTGCTTCAAATGTTCTAACACCAGTTTTGAATGTAAAGTTTTTGGTATCCATCATTATTCCAGAATATAGCGCTTCTGCTTCTAAATTTGTTAATTCTGGTTCTGAACTTGCATATTCTATAAGTTCTGTTACAAGCTCTGAAGCAGATGATGCATATACTTCATGAAATGTAAGTGTCGCATTTCCTATATAATCTGGACTTCTTCTGTGATGGTCAACAACAAATATTTTTTTAGCTTTGGCAAGTACTTCTTGTGATTCAACATAATTCTTTTTATTTGTATCGACAACTACTAATAGTGTATCATCATCCATTTCTTGAAGTGCTTCTTCAGGTTCTAAAATTATATTTTCATATTGCTTATCTTCGTTTAATTCTTTTAAAAATGCTTTTAAATTGTCTCCTTTAGGACTTAATACAATGCTAGCCTCTTTGTTTAGTTTCATAGCTAATCTATATATTCCCATACTAGCCCCCATACAGTCCATATCCGAATTGCTATGTCCCATTATCATTACTTTACTTGATTCGTTAATTAATCCTTCTAAAGCATGTGCAATAATTCTAGCTTTTACTTTAGTTCTTTTTTCTAATTCTTGAGTCCTTCCTCCAAAGAATGTATATTTATCTCCTTCGTGAATAACTGCTTGGTCTCCACCTCTTCCTAGAACTATATCTAGCGCTGCTTGTGCTGTTTTATACTTTTCTAGATTATTTTCTCCATCATTTGATATAGCTATACTTAATGTAAATTGCATCTTATCAGATGGTTGCAAATCTTTTACTACGTCTAAAATATCAAATTTTCTATCTTCTATCTCTTTTATATATTGCTTTTCAAATATACATACAAAAGAATCTCTTTCTGATTTTAATATTAATCCGTTATAGTCCGATGCCCAATTATATAACCTTTTTTCAATTTCCGCCATTAATTGTGTTTTTTCTTCATCTGGTATTCTTTGTATAATTTCTTCATAGTTATCTACCATTATGAGACCTATATACATGTCCTTATTGTCAAATAGGTTCTCTAATTCTACTAATTTAGTATCATCAATAAAGTATATAGTAATTATATATTCATCTCTTAATGGCATATAATCACCATATAACTTATATGTTTTTTTATCAATTTTTATCTCATCATATATCTTTTCTTTTCTGTCATTATTTTTTATTTCTAATTTAACGTCATTTAAAATTTTTGTTAAATAATTGTTTATATCAATATTTGCAAATTCTTGATTAAATTTTGTATTCCTAAAAATTAAATTTCCATTTGTTTCAGCAATTACTAATGGAAATGGTGAATTTACCAATGCAATTTTAGCCACTTTGTCTACACTAAATGTAAGCTTATTAATGTGTTCTGTTAATTCCTCTTGTCTTTTATTATTAGTCCAATATGCGTATGTTAAAAGAGCTGCATATACAATAACTGATGGAATTATAAGCCAAGGGTTGTATACACATATTACTACTAAAAGTATTGCTATTATTGCTAAATATATTTTAGTTTTTGATACTATTTTTTGTAATATTTTTTTATTATGGTTCATAAAAACCTCCATTTAAACAGTATATATTGTACTATTTTTAGGCTGTTTTGTCAAGGTTACATAATTCAAGATAAAAAAAGTGGCTTCCATAAAAAACGTGGACAAAAAGGAGTGTCCCCTTTGTCCACGTTTTTCTTAAAATTCCTTATTTTCTATATTTGGTTCTTCTGTATTTATGTGAATATTCTTATATGCTGCCATTCCTGTACCTGCTGGAATTAACTTACCTATGATAACATTTTCTTTTAGTCCAATTAATTCATCTACTTTACCTTTTACCGCAGCCTCTGTAAGTACTCTTGTTGTTTCTTGGAATGATGCTGCTGATAAGAAACTTTCTGTTGCAAGTGATGCTTTTGTAATTCCAAGTAATACACGTTTATATGTAGCAGGTCTCTTTCCTTCTGCTATAGCTTTTTCGTTTGCATCTTCTACTTCATATACGTCTACTAATGAGCCTGCAAATAATGGTGTATCTCCATTGTCTTCTACTCTTACTTTCTTAAGCATTTGTCTTGCAATTACTTCAACGTGTTTATCATTGATATCAACACCTTGGTTTCTATATACTTTTTGTACTTCTTGTACTAGGTATAGATAAACTCCGTCTGGTCCATTAATTAGCAGTATTTCATTTGGATTTATAGAACCTTCTGTAATTGGAGAACCTTTCTTTATTTCGTCTCCTTCTCTTACACGAAGTTTTGAACCAAATGGTATTGTATATTTTTTAGCGTCGTCTTTTCCTGTAACTGTAACTTCTTTTCTAGTTTTGTCATCTGAAATGCTAACTTTACCATCAATTTCAGAGATTATAGCTAATCCCTTTGGTTTACGAGCTTCAAATAGCTCTTCAACTCTAGGAAGACCTTGTGTAATATCTGCAACACCTGCAACACCACCAGAGTGGATAGTTCTCATTGTAAGCTGTGTACCAGGCTCACCGATTGATTGTGCTGCTATAATACCAACTGATTCTCCTATATTTACTTCTTCACGAGTAGCTAAGCCCATTCCATAACATTTAGCGCAAACTCCATGTTTTGTTCTACATTCAAGTACTGAACGAACTTTAACACTTTTAATTCCTGCTGCAACAATTTTATCTGCAATATTTTCAGTGATTAATGTGTTTTTATCCACAATTAATTCATTTGTTTGTGGATTATATATATCTTCTAGTGGATATCTACCAAGTAATCTTTCTTCCATTTTTTCAACTACTTGATTTCCATCTTTAATATCTGCTACTTCTATTCCTCTTGTACTTCCACAATCATGCTCTCTAACAATTATATCTTGTGATACGTCAACAAGTCTTCTTGTTAAGTATCCAGAGTCTGCTGTTCTTAAAGCTGTATCCGCTAATCCTTTTCTAGCACCATGGGCTGAAATGAAGTATTCTAGAGCATCTAGACCCTCTCTAAATGATGAAGTAATAGGTATTTCAACTGTTTTACCTGTTGTAGATGCCATAAGTCCACGCATACCTGCAATTTGTCTTAATTGGTTTAAGTTACCTCTAGCACCAGATTCAGACATCATATATACTGGGTTCATTTTTTCAAAGTTATCTTTCATTGCATCTGTAACTTTATCTGTAGCTTCTTCCCAAATTTTGATTACTGAGTTATATCTCTCTGTATCAGTTATTAAACCACGTCTATATTGTTTTGTTACATTATCAACTTGTGCCCCAGCATCTGCTAATATTTGCTTTTTAGCTGGTGGCACTTTAACGTCATCTACTGATACTGTAATACCAGCTGTTGTAGAATATTTATATCCTGTTGCTTTTATATAGTCTAGAAGTTCTGCTGTTTTGCTTAATCCATGTTTATTTATACATTTTGCAATAATTTTTCCAAGATTTTTCTTCATTACTGTGAAGTTTAATTCTGGTTCAAACATTGTATCTGGATTGCATCTATCTACAAATCCTAAATCTTGTGGTATTCCTTCATTATATATTAATCTTCCAACAGTTGTTTTAACCATTTTACTCTTTTTCTCACCATCAATTTCTTTAGTAATACGTACATTTATCATTGCATGCATTCCTAAATCATGGTTAACATTGGCCATAATTGCTTCTTCTGGCGATGAATAATATCCGCCTTCACCTGGTTCTCCTGGTACTTCCATTGTTAAGTAATATGCACCAAGTATCATATCTTGTGTAGGTACTGTAACTGGTTTACCATCTTGTGGTTTTAACAAGTTATTTACAGAAAGCATTAAATATCTTGCTTCTGCTTGTGCTTCTGGTGATAATGGTAAGTGAATAGCCATTTGATCACCATCAAAGTCAGCATTGAATGCTGTACAAACTAATGGATGAAGCTTTATAGCTCTACCCTCAACTAGAACTGGTTCAAATGCTTGAATACCAAGTCTATGTAGTGTAGGTGCACGGTTTAACATTACTGGATGGTCTTTTATAACGTCCTCTAATATATCCCATACTTCAGGGCGTAATCTCTCTACCATTCTTTTTGCATTTTTAATGTTATGTGCTATTCCACGCCCAACTAATTCTTTCATAACAAATGGTTTAAATAATTCTACTGCCATTTCTTTTGGAACACCGCATTGATAGATTTTAAGTTCTGGTCCGTACTACGATAACTGAACGTCCAGAATAGTCAACACGTTTTCCAAGTAAGTTTTGTCTAAATCTACCTTGTTTTCCTTTTAATAAATCAGATAATGATTTTAAAGGTCTATTTCCAGCACCTGTTACTGGTCTTCCACGTCTTCCATTATCAATTAATGCATCTACAGATTCTTGTAACATTCTTTTTTCATTTCTTACAATTATTTCTGGTGCACCTAATTCTAATAATCTCTTTAATCTGTTATTTCTGTTTATAACTCTTCTGTATAAATCATTTAAGTCAGAGGTTGCAAATCTACCACCATCTAATTGAACCATTGGTCTTAAATCTGGTGGTATAACTGGTATAACACTCATAACCATCCATTCAGGTCTATTTCCTGATAATCTAAATGATTCTACAGTATCTAATCTTTTTACAAGTTTTGCTTTCTTCTGCTCACTTGCTTTTTCTAATTCTTTCTTTAATTTATTTGCTAGTTTGTCTAAATCTATTTCTGCAAGTAACTCTCTTATTGCTTCTGCACCCATCTCAGCTCTGAAAGAACCTTTACCATATTTTTCTTCTGCTTCATGATATTCTTTTTCTGAAAGCACTTGTCCTTTGGTAAGTCCTGTCTCTCCTTTATCAACAACTATATATGAAGCAAAATATATTACTCTTTCTAAGCTTCTTGGTGATACGTCTAGCATAAGCCCTATTCTACTTGGTATTCCTTTAAAATACCAAATATGTGCCACTGGTGCTGCAAGTTCAATATGTCCCATTCTTTCACGTCTAACTTTTGCTTTAGTTACTTCAACACCGCATCTATCACAAACTATTCCTTTATATCTTACCCTTTTATATTTACCACAATGACATTCCCAGTCTTTTGTTGGTCCGAATATTCTTTCACAAAACAAACCATCTCTTTCTGGTTTTAAAGTTCTGTAGTTTATAGTCTCTGGTTTTTTTACTTCACCTTTAGACCATTCTCTTACTTTTTCATCTGATGCTATACCTATTTTGATTTTATCAAAAATATCTAATTCGTCCACTCAGTTTAGCCCCCTTAAAATTTATTTGTGCGCCTCTAAAGCGGTTCTAAAGCTTTCCACTGCTGTGCAATTCTTTCATGTCAGCTTTAAAATCCTTTTTGAAGCTATTCAGTTATTTTATTTATCAAATTAATTATTAAGCCTTCATCATTAGATACTACTTTACCATCAATCCATACAATGTTTCTTGAATCTTCATTTATAATATTATTGTCAAGTCTTTCTACTTCATTAATTATGTATTGTTCTAATTCTTTAACTTCTTCTTGACTTATTTTTCGTATTAGACTATTCTTTTCATTTCCAGATGAAGATATGTTACTTTGCACTACATATCCATCTTCATTAATATAGTAATAAAAGTATTCTTCTCTATTGTACCCTACCATATCTGCTGGACTAGAATAATCAACCTTTCCAAAAACAATATATGGCTTATTAATAATACTGCGTTTAAACAATCCAAATACGAAAATTCCTAGTAAAATTAATAAGATTAATATACCAATTATTAAGACTATTCTTTTTACTTTTTTATCTTTCATACAATCTCCAATTATTTCCTTTAAATTATAGAAATTACCTTTTACGTCTAAAACTAATCAAAAATGAGTCTTTCTATGCAGTTTTTTTATATTGTTGCTTCACTTGTTGAACGAAGCAAAAGTGTGTATATTGCTAGGCAAAATCTTAAAGAAATACCGGAAGCGTACTTGGTGTACGCTGAGGATTTTCTTTAAGATTTTAACGACGCAAGATGCCACTTTTCATTCGTTCGCTAAACTACTCATCTTCAATGATATCTTGATCATTCAAAAGATTATCTATTCCCAAATCTGTATCTGCAAGTTCTATTTCTTCATCTGATAATTCTTCAAATAAAGCTTCATCATCTTCTTGCTCTTCATCTGCTAAAACTGCATCTTCACTATAACCATCATTTAATTCTTTTACGTCTAAAACGTCATCTCCAATTTTCTTATCGTCAATGTTATAGTCTATTCCATCATCAATATTTTCTTTAAGTTCTAACTCTTGGTTATCTGGTGATAATAGTCTTACGTCTAAGCCTAAAGCTTGAAGTTCTTTAATTAATACCTTGAATCCTTCTGGAACTCCTGGTTCTGGAACATTTTCGCCTTTAACGATAGCTTCATATGTTTTAACACGTCCTACTGTATCATCTGATTTAACAGTAAGCATTTCTTGTAATGTGTATGCTGCACCATAAGCCTCTAATGCCCAAACCTCCATCTCTCCAAAACGTTGTCCACCGAATTGTGCTTTACCTCCAAGAGGTTGTTGTGTAACAAGTGAGTATGGTCCAGTTGAACGAGCATGTATCTTATCATCTACTAAATGGTGTAGTTTTAACATATACATAACACCAACTGTTACTGGGTGGTCAAATGGATCTCCTGTTCTACCATCATATAATGTTGTTTTTCCATCTTCTGAGTATCCAGCTTTTCTAAACATTTCTCTTATTTCTTCGTCTGTAGCGCCATCAAATACAGGAGTTGCTACTTTCCAGCCTAATAGTTTTGCTGCCATTCCTAAGTGAACTTCTAGAACTTGACCTAAGTTCATACGAGAAGGAACACCAAGTGGGTTTAAAACTATATCTACTGGTGTACCGTCTGGCATAAATGGCATATCTTCTTCTGGTAATATTCTTGAAATAACACCTTTGTTACCATGACGTCCTGCCATTTTATCACCAACTGATATTTTTCTTTTTTGAGCTATATAGCAACGAATTATTTGGTTTACACCAGGTCCTAATTCATCAGAATTTTCTCTAGTAAATACCTTAACGTCTACTATAGTACCTTGTTCTCCGTGTGGTACACGAAGTGAGGTGTCTCTAACTTCTCTTGCTTTTTCCCCAAATATTGCACGAAGTAATCTTTCTTCTGCAGTAAGTTCTGTTTCTCCTTTTGGAGTAACTTTACCTACTAAAATATCTCCAGGTCTTACCTCTGCACCAATACGTATAATACCATTTTCATCTAAGTCTTTTAGTACGTCATCACCAACATTTGGTATGTCTCTTGTGATTTCTTCTGGTCCTAATTTAGTATCACGACATTCGCAATCATATTCTTCAATATGAATTGAAGTATATACGTCTTCTTTAACAAGTCTTTCACTAATTAAAACAGCATCCTCGTAGTTGTAACCTTCCCATGTAGTAAATGCAATTAATACATTTCTACCAAGTGACATTTCACCATTTTTTGTTGAAGGTCCATCTGCAAGTAAGTCTCCTTCTTTAACTTTTTCGCCCTTAACTACTACTGGTCTTTGGTTGATACATGTACCCCCATTTGTTCTTTTGAATTTTCTTAATTTATATGTATCTAATCCATCTTTGTTATTTCTAACTATAATTTCATCACCAGTTACTTTTTCTACAACACCTGCATTTTTAGCTGTAACTGTTATTCCGGAGTCTTTTGCAGCTCTATATTCGATACCCGTACCTACTATTGGTGATTCTGGCATTAATAATGGAACTGCTTGACGTTGCATGTTAGCACCCATTAATGAACGTTTAGCATCATCATGCTCTACGAATGGAATCATTGCAGCTGCAACAGATACAAGTTGTTTTGGAGAAACGTCTACAAAATCAACTCTATCCTTGTCAACCATTGTAATTTCTTCTCTCATTCTTACTTTTATCTTATCATTTACAAATCTTCCGTCTTTATCTAATGGCTCTGATGCTTGAGCGATAATATATTTATCTTCTTCATCTGCTGGCATATATACTACTTCATCAGTAACTTTACCAGTTTCATGGTCTACTTTTCTATATGGTGTTTCAACAAATCCATATTCATTTATTGTAGCAAATGATGAAAGTGCTGATATAAGTCCAACGTTAGGTCCTTCTGGAGACTCTATAGGACATAGTCTACCATAGTGAGTATAGTGAATATCTCTAACTTCGAATCCTGCTCTTTCTCTTGAAAGACCTCCAGGTCCTAATGCAGAAATTCTTCTTTTATGTGTAAGTTCAGAAAGTGGGTTAGTTTGGTCCATGAATTGTGATAATTGTGAGCTTCCAAAGAATTCTCTTATTGATGACGTAATTGGTTTTGTATTAATTAATGTTTGTGGTGTTATTACGTCTAGGTCTTGTATTGTCATTCTTTCACGAACAACTCTTTCTAATCTTGTTAAACCAATTCTAAATTGATTTTGTAATAGTTCTCCAACGCATCTTATACGTCTATTTCCTAAATGGTCTATATCATCAATTACTCCCAAACCATGGTCTAGGTTTAATAAATAACTAATTGATGCAATAATATCTTCTGTTGTAATATGCTTTGGAACTAGTTCATCCATTCTTTCTTTTATAGTATTATGAAGTTTATCTTCTTCTGTACTATCTATTATTGATTTTAATACATTGTAATTTACATATTCTTTAATATGTAGGTCACTTACGTCAACATTTGGTAAATATTTATGAATATTTACTGTTCCATTACCTATAATTCTTACTTTTGTATCATCTACTTTAACATCAACTATATTAATTCCAGCATTTTGGATATTTTCTGCAATTTCTTCAGAAATTACACTATCTTTTTCCACAAGTACTTCACCAGTTTCTGGGTCTACTATATTTTCAAAAGCAACTTTTCCAGAAATTCTTGAAGCTAAACTTAATTTTTTATTGAATTTATATCTTCCTACTTTTGCTAAGTCATATCTTCTTGGATCAAAGAATAATCCATTAAATAAGTTTCTAGCAGCATCAACAGTTGGAAGTTCTCCTGGTCTTAATTTTTTATATATTTCAATTAATGCTTCTTCTTGTGTCTTTATTGGATCTTTTTGAATTGAAGCCTCTATTTTAGCTTCTTCACCAAATAACTCTCTTATTTGTTCATCGGTAGTTACACCAATAGCACGTAATAATGAAGTTACTGGTATTTTTCTTGTTCTATCAACTCTTGCCCAGAACACGTCATTTGCATCTGTTTCGTATTCTATCCACGCACCTCTTAAAGGCATTACAGTTGAAGTATAAATTTTCTTTCCTGTTTTATCATAAGCTGAATCATAATAACAACCAGGTGAACGAACTAACTGGCTTACTACAACTCTTTCTGCACCATTGATAATAAAGGTTCCACTATCTGTCATAAGTGGGAAATCTCCAAGATAAATTTCTTGTTCTTTAATTTCACCTGTCTCACGATTGATAAGTCTTACCTTAACGTGTAATCTTGTTGAATAAGTAGCATCTCTTTCTTTAGCTTCTTCTACTGTGTATTTTGTTTTGTCTTCCATGTAGTAATCTAGAAATTCTAGAATTAAATTTCCTGAATAATCAACTATTGGAGATATATCTCTTAATATTTCTCCTAGTCCTTCTTCTACGAACCAGTCGTATGAATCTTTTTGGACCTTGATAAGATTTGGCATTTCGATTGA
>CALXVB010000024.1 GCA_944391855.1 uncultured Clostridia bacterium
GGCACGAGTCTGCAAAACTCTGATCCCCGGTTCGAATCCGGGTGTCGCCTCCAATTTGAATAAGTTTAGACGGTTATAAAAAGGATACAAGGTATCACAGATAACCAAATTTATTGAAAATACTGTCTTTAAAAATCATTTGACAAATATAATAAAAGATGATATTATATATTTAGCTTAAGCAAATGTGTCATAGGTCGTATGAGACATATATGTAACTGGTGTGTGTAACTGCAATTACACATACTTTTTTTATGCTAAAATAAGAAACTAATCCGACTTTGTTGTCTATAACAAAAAAGCAGAAACAAACTGCAATTTGTTCCTACTTTCGACTATGTATGCAAACTAGTCTTTGTCATTCATTTTTTCTTCTCTCAATTGGTAGTTCTTGTCTTTTTCAGCAAGTAACATTTCAATTAATCGTAAGATTAAGTCGTATGATGACATGATATGTAACCCCCCTTTCCATCCTTGAGTAAGGATTGCCTTTCTGTCAATGAAAAGGTTGCCAACATATTACAATATTTTACAATAAAAAACAAGCGAACATAGTAAAAATTTACAATTAATTTATAGTATAAATAAAATATAAATTATGTAATTGCAGTAAAATTGCAATAAATTCAAAATATACAAGTCTGAAACTATTCGAAAATAGAGGCTTTGAGGCTGGTTATTTTCTTACTGTCGCCTCCAAATAAAAATCGAGAAAATGTTAGTATTAACATATTTCTCGATTTTTTCATGAAAATATTTATTAAATCTAATATAAACTAAATATTAACGAATCGTTAAAAGCTTGATTTCCCTAAAAAATAACCCACAAATGCACCAAAACCATTGAAAATATTACAAAAATGTAATATAATTGTAATATAGTGGCAAAAAAATAAAAAACTAACTTCCGTAAGCATATATAAAACATATATGTAATATATGGAAAAAGAGGAAAATAATCGTATTGACTAAAGAAAAAAATGTAAGTAAAATATATAATATATAATTTAAAAGGGTAAAAAGGATGGTAGTAATTATGAAGCTTAAAAGATTAGCAATAATGATTGCAGTAATTCTATTAACAATAATGATTGCAAGTATATTTAACACAGCAAGGGCAGCGACAGGAAGTAAATACTTGACAATAAGAACATTAAGAGAATCAGGATATGGATATGCTGCAATAGAAAAGAAAATATGGAAGATAGTAGAGACAAATAGTAGTGGTTCAACATATGATTATGACAGCACAATATACTGTCTAAAAGGAGGACCAGGATTTGGATCAAGTGATTTTGGAAATGGAGACCCAAAGGTAAGGCATTATACAAGATACTTTGATATGAAGGATCCAGATAGTATACCAAGTACATATAAAGCAGCATTACCAGATACAAATAGTAATACGTATAAAGCACTATTATGGCTATTAGAGCATGTGTATGTACCAGCACCATCAAATGCATCAAGTGAAGAAAAACAGCAAGCTGCAGAGTATAGAGAATTATTGCTAACAGAAGCAGGGTTAAATGGAGGATACTTAGAGGACGAAGATATAGACGTAGTACAACAATTAGCAATATGGCACTTTACAAACGAAGGGGATAGCTATGACGTAGGACCAGATGAATCATTTGAACTACATGTAAACCCAAATAAAGATGAAGACGTATTAATAGACCAATATGTAGCATTAAGTGATCAAGAGGCAGATTATGGAGGGGAAAGAGCAGAAGAAGCAGTTTCTTTATATCAATATTTAGTAGATACAGCAGAGAAAGAAGCAGCAAATTACAAAGTAACAACAGCAAGTCAGCCATACGAATTAGCACAGCTAACACGAAGTGTAAAAACAGAAGAGAATGGCTACATAATAGGACCATTTAGAATAGATAAAATAAGTGATACAGAAGCAACATTAGAAGGAAAATTCACATTATCAAATGGAAGTGAAATAAATCCAACATTACAAGACGCAAGTGGAAGCGAATTTAATGACTTAAATGATACAATAGGAAAAGAATTCTATATAGTAGTACCAACAAGTACAGATATAAGTAAAATAACATTTGAAATAAATGGAATATTCTTTAACACAAAAATAGAATACTGGTCAATGGAAGACCCAACAAATGAACAACCAGTAGCGATAATAGAAAGAGAGAAACAAGAATATTCAGATAAAGTAGAATTTACACATGAAGAAGAACCAGAAAAGGTATTTGACTTGGCATTAAGAAAATTTATAACAAGTATAGATGGAATAGAACCAACAGTAAGTAGAGAGCCACAAATAAGTGAAGATACATTAGCAGATTTAAGAAATGAAATAACAACAACAGCAGAGAAGATACATCCAAAGAACCCATTAACAGTAGAAACAGGAAGTAGTGTAATATATACAATAAGGGTATATAACGAAGGAGATATAGACGGGAAAGTAACAGAGATAACAGACTACTTACCAGATGGACTAATATTAAAACAAGAAAGTACAATAAATAGTACATATAACTGGGTAGATAATGGAAACGGAAAAATAACAACAGATTATCTATCAGGGGAAGTAATAAAAGCATTTGATGGAACAACACTAGACTATAGAGACGTACAAATAGAATGTGACGTAACAGCAAGTGTAACAGAAAATGATACAAAGTTAAAGAATATAGCAGAGATAACAGGTGCAACAGATGGAGAAGGAGAAGAAGTAATAGATAGAGACTCAACCCCAGATAATGTAGAGAGAGAAAACTATGGAGATAGTAGCCAAGAAGATGATGACGATTTTGAAGACTTAATAATTCTTGGAAGATACTTTGATTTATCATTAAGAAAATTCATAATACAAGTAAATGATACAGAGTTAAAAGATGCAGATGGAAACTACTTAAGAGAACCAGAGGTAGACGTAACGCCATTAACAAGTGGAAGTGATACAACAGCTATATACAATCATCAAAAGACTCCTGTACAAGTAGCAATAGGCGATGAAGTTATATACACAATAAGGGTATATAATGAAGGTCAGATAGATGGATATGTTTACGAAATAACAGACCATTTACCAGAAAATCTAGAATTCGTAAATGATGACTTCAATGCAAGATATGGATGGAGAATAGGAGAAGATGGAAGAACTGTAACTACAGATATTACTTCACCAGATACAGCTTCTTCTGCAAGTAGAGATACAATCTATGAAAATAGAAAAGAAGGGTCTGATAAAGTAATATTAGAAGCTTTTGATGGCGTGGAACTAGACTACATTGACGTACAAATAAAATGTAGAGTAAAAGATACTGCAGTACCAGACGAAAAACTAACAAATATTGCAGATATAACAGACTTTAGAGATTCAAATAAAGATGAAGTGACAGATAGAGATTCTAATGAAGATAATGTTACAATACCTTCAGATGATACTCTACCAAACTATAAAGATAATGAAATAAACAGAGGAGACCAATATATACCAGGACAAGAAGACGATGATGACTTTGAAAAATTAGTAATAGAAAAATTCGATTTGGCATTAAGAAAATTCATAACAGGTGTAAACGAAAACGAAATAACAGACAGATATCCAGTATTTAATAACAACAACGGAGAATATACATATACACATACAAAAGAGCCAATAGGAGTTCAAACAGGTGATATAGTAACATATACAATAAGAGTATATAATGAAGGAGATATTGCTGGATATGCAGACGAAATAAAAGATGATTTACCAGAAGGATTAGAATTCTTACCAGATAATACAACAAATATCAACTATAGATGGGTAATGTATGATGCAGAAGGAAACGTAACAGAAAATGTGCAAGAAGCAGAAACAATAAGAACAGATTATCTATCAAAAGAACAAGCAGACGAAACAGGAAGAGATAACTTAATAGAAGCATTTGACCCAGAAACAATGGCAGAGCCGGACTACAAGGAAGTAAGGATAGCATTTAAAGTAATTGAACCAAATACTTCAGATAGAATATTAATAAATACAGCAGAGATATCAGAAGACAGTAATGAAGATGGGGAACCAGTAGATGATATAGACTCAACACCAGACAATGACGAACCAGATGAAGATGATATCGATATAGAGAAAGTAAAAGTATATTACTTCGATTTAGCATTAAGAAAATTCATAACAGGAGTAAATGACGAAGAAATAACAAATAGAGTACCAGTATTTACAAATAATAATGGAGAATATACATATACACATACAAAAGAACCAATAGAAGTATCAAATGGAGATATAGTTATATATACATTAAGAATATATAATGAAGGAAATACTGCAGGATATGCAGATGAAGTAAAAGATGATTTACCAGAAGGATTAGAATTCTTACCAGACAATAGCATAAACCAAGAATATAGATGGGTAATGTATGATGCAGAAGGAAATGTAACAGAAAACGTAGCAGATGCTGAAACAATAAGAACAGATTATCTATCAAAAGCACAAGCAGACGAAACAGGAAGAGATAATTTGATAGATGGATTTGATCCAGAAACAATGACACAACCAGATTATAGGGATTTACAAATAGCATTCAAAGTAACAGAGCCAAATACTTCAGATAGAATATTAATAAATACAGCAGAGATATCAGAAGACAGTAATGAAGATGGAGAGCCAGTAGAAGATATAGACTCAACACCAGACAATGATGAAGATGGAGAAGATGATATAGATATCGAGAAAGTAAAAGTAACATACTTTGATTTAAGCCTAAAGAAAATAATCTCTAAAGTTACAATGATACTAGATGGAGAAACATATGTAGACGAAACAGGACATACATTTGAAGATGACCCAGAAGAAATAGTGAAGATAGAGTTAGGAACACATAAAATAGAAACTTCAGTAATTAAATTCACATATCAAATACGAATAACAAATGAAGGAAATAAAGCAGGATATGCATATGAAATAAAAGACTATATACCAGAAGGCTTAGAGTTCGTGGAAGAAGATAATGAAGGCTGGGTACTATCAGAAGATGGAAAAACAGTAACAACAGACCAATTAAAGGATACATTATTAGAGCCAGGAGAAAGTGCAACAATAGAAATAACATTAAGATGGATAAATGGACATAATAATTTAGGCGTAAAAACAAACTGGGCAGAAATATCAGATGATAGTGATGACGACATAGATTCAACACCAGATAACTTTGAAAAGGATGAAGATGATATAGATGACGCAGAAGTAGTATTATCAATAGTAACAGGTGTTGGTGAACATTATATAGGAGTTATAGCCACAGTATTAGTAATGCTAGCAGGAGGAATAGTCTTAATTAAGAAGTTTGTGTTATAAGATAATAAATAATTAAGATAAAGGGAGACATGTAAAAATGTTTCTCTTTATTTTTGTAATAAATATTTACATTAAAAAAACCGTATGATATAATTTTCCGTATAGTGGAGGGTAACTAATGAATCAAATTTTAATGGTAGAAAACAAAACCAAAAAAAAGAAAAATAAAACAAGAAATTCAGGACCAGTAGAAATAAGTAATATAATAAGATTTTTTGCCATTGTTATAATAATATTCGGAATTACAATGATTGGACATAGTTCATACGCAATATATAGAGACGCAAAAGGAAACAATACTGAAGACTTAGCCGAAGTTGATATAACAAGGGTTAATGATACTATAATAGTAAGTGTAAATAGTACTTATGTAATAGATAAGTTTAAATATAGTTGGCAAAATTCACAGCAAACTTCTGTGCCAGAAGAAGCTACAAGTTTTGAAGAAGAAATAATATTGCCTAGCGGTAATAATGTTCTAACAATAGTACTAGAAGATGAAACCGGAAGAGCAACTACATATATAAAAGAAATAGTTTTAGATGGAGTAGATATAGTAAAACCAACAATAGATATACAGCAAGGACAAGGCTTAAGTGTAAGAATATCAGCAGTAGACGAAACACAAATAGAATATATAACATACAGAATAGACGATGGAGAAGAGAAAAGAATAGATAAAAACAATATAGAAGACAAAAAAATAGAATATGCAGTTACAGAAATTGAAAGAGGAGAACATACAATATATGTTACAGCAGTAGATAGCTTTCGGAAATACGGAAACAGCAGAAATGCCAGTTATTGTGTCTTCTGATAGACCAACAATAGAAAGCATAGATATTGATAGAGAAGCAGGAAAAATAATTATAAAGGCCTCAGATATTGATGGGCTACAATCAATAGAAGTTAATTTAAATGGTCAAGTGTATAATATGAATGATTTAAATAGAACAGAAGCGATATTCTCACTAAATTTAAGACAAGGAACTAATACATTAAGTGTAAAACTCACAAATGTAAATGGACTAACGGCAGAAGGGGCGACTGAATTTGATTATGCAGGATAAAGTAATATTTTATTTTATAATTTATTCATTTCTCGGATGGTGTTTGGAATCCATATATAAAACAATTATTCTTAGAAAGCCAGTAAACAGTGGCTTTCTATATGGACCATTTTGCCCAATGTATGGAATTGGTGCCGTAATTATGCTTTTAGCAGCAGGAGTATCAAATAATATTTTTATTATATTTTTGATGGCAGTAGTGATATTCACAATATGGGAATATATTGTAGCAGTAATATTAGAAAAGTTCTTTAAAACTAAATATTGGGACTACTCAAATCTTAAATTTAATTTTCAAGGAAGAATATGCTTGAAAAATTCTATCTACTGGGGTATACTAGGGGTGTTACTAATCTTCATAATTCAACCTAGTATTGAAACATTAGTTAATCTAGTTCCAAATGATATTCTACTTTATATAAATATAATATTAAGTATAGCTATATTAGTAGATACAAGTATAACTATATATAGAATTATGTTTATAGATAAGAAGATAAGACAAGTATTGGAACTTGGAGATATGATAAAGGAAAAAGTAGCAGAATTAAAAAATACAGACGGAATAGAGAAAGTATACAAAGAAAACTTACAAAAACTAGTAAAAGAATTAAAAGAAAAACAAGAACTTTTGAAATTTAAAACATATAAACGAATATTAAGACTAAAAAAAGCATTCCCGGAAATGCATTCGGAAAATTTAAGCAAATTTATGAAACAAAAGATTTCATTAGAAGCAATTAAAGAAAAGATAAAAAAACATAAAGAAAAATAAATTAATGGAGGGGAGTCAATATGGCTCAAGAAATTTATATAATTGATGATGGAGATGAATTAAAGCAAATTATACATGATCTACTAAAAAAGGAAAAAGAGTATAAGCTAAAAAAAGTAACTACAGAAAATATTGATGAGGCATTAAAAAATATTCCATCATTAATAATAATAAATGAAGATAACATACAAGAGAATATAATAGAAATATGTAAAAAAATACGACTAAATGAAGATAATAGTATTACTCCAATAATAGTAATTTCTTCAAATAGAGAAAAAGAGCATAGGGTAGAAGTATTAAAAGAATGTGTAGAACATTATATAAAAGCACCAATAGATAAAGAATATTTATATTATACAATAAAAAATGTTATAAGACTTTTAGATACTAACAGAAGGGTAAGTCCATTAACAGGACTTCCTGGAAATGTTCAAATACAAGCAGAAATGAAAAAGAGATTATTAAACAAAGAAGAATTTGTTATGCTATATTTGGACTTGGATAATTTTAAAGCATATAATGATGTTTATGGTTTCTTAAATGGTGATGAAATTATAAAATTTACAGCTAGGACTATAGTAGATAATATAGATAAACTATCAATAAGCGGAAAGACCTTCGTGGGTCATATTGGCGGAGATGACTTTGTAGCAATAGTATCTACAGAAGATGACTATGAAGCAATATGCCAAACAATAATAGCTGAATTTGACAAAGGTGTAGAAAATTACTTTAATGAAGAAGATATAGAAAGAGGATATTTAGAAGTACCAAATAGAAAATGTGTTATAGAAGAATTTCCATTAACTTCTATATCAATAGGAGTAGTTGTAGTAAGTAAAGGAAGATTCCATAATGTGCTAGAAATAGGAGAAGTAGGTGCACAAGTTAAGCATTTAGCTAAAACTATTATTGGAAGTGCATATTCTATAGATAGAAGAAAAGAAGAGATAGTGTGTAAAATAAAAAAATAAATTTACAAAAGGGGACGGGCTTGTTTTGTAAATTTTTAAATAAAAAATATCCTATAATAAAAAATATAGGATATTTTTTGATTTATATTTAATTATAGACTATTACGCAGTTGTGGATTGAAGCTAAAATGAGAATTGTATACTTTTTATAATAAGAATAATTGATTTTTTACATAACAAGCCCGTCCCCTTTTGTAAATTAGATTCTCTTAATTTCTTCAAATCTTTTTACTTTTTGAGTAGTAGTTTTTATCATTGGTTCATCTGTAATAATTAAATTTTTAATATGTTTATAATTAGAAAGTTCAGAATTAATCTTTTTTATATCTTTCCAAATTATATCTTTTAAATCTTTTTCAGAAATATCTCCATATTTATTAGAAATATAATCTTTATTATACACAATCTTTGTACTAATTATAAAATCATCATCTTTAGGTGTACCAAATACCATATTTTCAGCAACATAAGGAAGTGTACTTATTAGTAATTCGATTTCTTCTGGATAAACATTTTTACCATTCTTTAAAACAATTACATTTTTCTTTCTTCCTGTAATAAATAAAAAGCCATCTTTATCAATGTAACCTAAATCACCAGTGTAAAACCAACCGTCTTTAAGTACTTTTTTAGTTTCTTCTTCCATCTCATAATATCCAAGCATTATATTAGGACCTTTAACTACAATTTCTCCAATTCCAGCTTCATTTGGGCTATCTATTTTAACTTCAACTTCAGGAAGAGGTAAACCAACAGAACCAAATTTTATACATTTGGCGTTTTCAGCAGTAAGAACTGGTGAAGTTTCTGTTAAACCATAGCCTTGTACAGCTAAAATACCAAAATCATAAAAACCTCTAGCCACATTTTTATCAATGGCGGAAGCACCGCTAATTACAAAACGTATATTTCCACCTAAATTGTCTAATATTTGTTTAAATATTTTTCTACGAATATCTATTTTAAACTTTAATAAAAATCTACTTATTCCATTTGCAAATTTTAATATTTTAGTTTTTCCTTGTTTATCAACTTCTGCATATATTTTTTTATACATGGCTTCTAACAAAAGTGGAACACATACAAAAATTGATACTTTATACTCTTTTAAATTTTCCTGAATATGTCTTAAACCATCACAAAATACATTTGTAACTCCATCTGCTAAAAATAAAAGAAGAGCAGTTGAACCAAATGTATGGTGAAGAGGTAAAAAAGCCATATTTATGTCTGTATCGTATATCTTTTCAGCTAAATTAATATTATATATATTAGAGGCAATATTTATATTAGATAGCATAACAGCTTTAGACATAGAAGTAGTACCAGAAGTAAAAATAATAGAAGCTATTCCTTCGGGATTTATTTTGTGGTTATCATATCTAGTATCTCCGTTTTTTAATAAATTATTGCCATCTGAAATAATATCACTTACAGTCTTAAATTTACCATCGCAACTAGAATTCATACAAATGTATTGTGAAATATTTGCATTTGTATCTTTAAGCTTCTTTATTGTATCTGCATACTCGGCTTCAAAAACAATAGCATCAGCGTTAGCTCTTTCTAAAGACAAAATAATCTCCTGCTCTGGCAAGCCTTTATCTAGTGGAACTGTTATACCAACTCCGCAAAGAGTGGAAACAAAAGCAACAGCCCATTCATATCTATTTTTACCGATTATAGCGATACGCTTATTTTCCAAACCCAAATTAATAAGACTAGTGCCAAAGGCTCTTATATCATTTCCAAATTGAGTATAAGTTATATTAGTATAACTTACCTCTTTACCATTTTTATTTTTGATAATAAAAGCATTATTATTAGGGTATTTTTTAATACCATTATTAATGTATTCTCTTATAGTATCAAACTTTTCGGCATCATATAATTTTCTATAAGTTTTCAATAGAATACCATCCTTCCTAAAAGTTTCAATATTAAAATGTTAAGATAAAAATGTAAAAAATTAAAAACTTTTTAATCAAATCTAGATTTAAGTTTAACATATATAGGAAACGGTATCAATGAAAGTGAACACACAGTCAAAAAAGAAAAAATGTAACAGACATAAAAAATTGCAAAATCTTACTTGACAAAGATACTAAGTAATAATATATTAGAAAAAAATAAATAATATAGGAGAGAAAAAATGGATATAACGATTGAATTAGGCGAACATATGCTAAAGGTTAGAGCTGCAGTGACTATTATTCATAACAACAAAATACTAGTACACAAAAATGTAAACAAAGACCATTATGCATTACCTGGAGGTAGAGTAGAAATAGGAGAAGATTCAAAAGAAACGGTAAAAAGGGAAATCAAAGAAGAACTAGAGAAGGACATAGAGGTAGAAAATTATGTGGCAACAGTAGAAAACTTTTTCGAAATAGAAGGTAAAAAATATCATGAAATATTATTTATACATAAAGGCGAATTTGTAGAGGACGAAGATAAAAAGATAGAATATACATTACATAATAAAGAAGGAAAAGACTACTTACAATATGAATGGCTTGATTTAAATAAAATAGAAGAATATAATATAGTGCCAGCATGTATAAAAAATGTTCTGTCAAGCAAAAATTTTCCAATGCATATAATTAATAATGAAATAGAATAGAAAATGTATACATATAGAAATAAAAATGTGCATATACATATACCAAAGAGGGGATGTATATGCTTATCTTAAGTAGAAAAAGAATTTTATTAATGCTATGTATGATATGTTTATCGCTATATGCTTTTTCTTTTAAAATAGCCATCAAGGAAAACGAAACAGTCCAAACAGTGGCTACCCCATCTTCTAATAAAGTAATAATAGTCGATGCAGGACATGGAACTCCAGATGAAGGGGTTAGCTTACTGCATTGAGCTAAAAAGTAACTATTCCTTTATAAAATAATTGATAAAAATTTAAAAATTTAACAAAATTTATCAAAAGTGTGGTATAATATGAATATGAATCCAAAAAAAGGAGATGAATGATTATGACAATGAAACAAAAAGAATTATATAATGTAATTGAAAGTTTACCAGAAGAATTATCAAATAAAGTTGTAGATTATATAGAATATCTTAAATTTTCTTATATGACAAAAGCTCCAGATAATTTAATTATAAAAGATGATAAAGATTTATTGGAAAAATTAAAAAAAGGTATGGAAGATACTAATAATGGAAAGGTATGTTCTATTGAAGAAGCATTTGAAGAAGTTAAAGGAATTTTAGCAAATTAAAATGGAGGTTTTGGTATTGGAAGAATACAAAGTAGAATTATCTATTCAAGCAAAAGAAGACTATAAAAGTATTATAAGATATATAAAATACAAATTATTAGAGCCTAATATCGCAGAAAGATATGCTGAATTAATAAAGAATGAAATTAATACTTTGAAATATAATCCGCAAAAATTTGCTATTATTGATTATGACATGATAAAAAAATATAAATTCAGAAAACTAATTATTAAAAATTATATTGCATTTTATAGAATTAATGAAGATGAAAAAATAGTAAATGTAGAAAGAATTTTGTATGGCGCAACTGAGTGGAAAAATAAATTATAAATTAAAGAATTGCAGATGTAAAAGTTTGCAATTTTTTTAATTTCTGTTGAAAGTGAAAAGACATGATGATAAAATGAGAAAAAACAATTCTAGGTGAGTAAAAATGAAAATTGGAATAATAACAGATGTTCATAGTAATATTATTGCACTAAATGCAGTATTAAACGAATTGGAAAAAATAAAAGTAGATAAAATAATATGCTGTGGAGATATAATTGGAATAGGACCAAACCCAGAAGAAACAGTACAACAATTAATGAAAAACAAAGATAAATTAATAGCAGTAAGAGGAAATCATGAACAATATTTATTAAAAGGATTGCCAAAAAATGTACATGATGATAAAAGAGCAATGAGTTTAGAAGAAATAGATAATCACGAATGGACACACAGCAAATTAAGCGAGAATTCTAAAAATTTTATTAGACAATTCAAAATATCAAACATAATAGAAATATAGAAGGAGTAACTTTTTCAAAAGAAGTTCAGTCTAATGAGGAGAGAGAAATATAATGGTTAGATATTTAAAAGACTCAATTGATAATATGAGAGATATTGGTGGTTATAAAAGTGGTCTGGAAAATAGAGTAAAACTGGAAAGACTAATTAGGAGTAATTTACCAATAAATTTATCTAGTAACGATATATCATTATTAGATAAAATGGGAATGAATACAGTAATTGATTTGAGATCACAAGAAGAGATAGAAGCTAGGAAGTCTATTTTTGAAAATAATAAAAATTTTAAAGTTTATCATATAGGAATAGATGTAGGAAAAGATATACCAGAGACAGAAGAGTTAGTTCCTAAATCATATATGGATATGTTGACTTTACAAGAAAAAATGAAAACGATTTTTGAAATATTAGGTAATAATGAAAAAGTTTTATATTTTTGTAATGCAGGCAAAGATAGGACAGGAGTAGTTACAGCTTTAATACTTAAGTTGCTTGATGTTAGTGAAAATGATATAATAGAAGACTATGTATCTACTGGACAATTCATGAAAACAACTTTAATTAAATTTGCTAACTCTAACAACAGAATTCTAAATATAATAACTCCAAAAGAAATATATATGCAAGAATTTTTAAAAGAATTTGAAAAAAAATATAATAATATAGAAGAATATTTAAAACTGATTGGAGTAGAAGAAAATATAATTGATAATATAAAAAGAAAAAATATAGAATAGTTATTCAATTAGCTTATAATATATTTTCATAAAATATTAAAAGTGAATAAAACTCCCTACCAAAATTAATAGGTAGTGAGTTTTGTGTAGTAGCATAGATACATCTAGTTTGCTACTTTGATCATTTGTGAGAACTCAGCTATAAGTTCTAAAAAAAGTAAATAGGCATATACATATACCAAAGAGGGGATGTATATGCTTATCTTAAGTAGAAAAAGAATTTTATTAATGCTATGTATGATATGTTTATCGCTATATGCTTTTTCTTTTAAAATAGCCATCAAGGAAAACGAAACAGTCCAAACAGTGGCTACCCCATCTTCTAATAAGGTAATAATAGTTGATGCAGGACACGGAACTCCAGATGAGCGGCGCAGAGAGTTCAAGTGGTACTACTGAAGCAGAGATAAATTTAAAAATAGCATTAAAATTACAAAATCTACTAGAACAAAGTGGTAGTACAGTTATATTAACTAGGTCTGACGAAAACTCGATTTATGAAATAGATAGTAAAACGATAAGAGAAAAAAAGGTATCAGATATTCATAATAGAGTAAAAATAGGAAATGAATCAAGTGGAGACATATTTGTATCAATACATTTAAATAAAATTTCTGAATCTCAATATAGCGGGTGGCAAACATTTTATAAACAAAATAATGAGGAAAGTAAAAAACTGGCAACAAGCATACAAAATAATTTAAATGATGCAATTCAAAAAGAAAACAATAGAACACCTGCAAAATTAAATACAGTGTATATAATGAAACATGTAGAAATACCAATAACTATAGTAGAATGTGGATTTTTGTCAAATCCAGAAGAGGAAAAATTACTTTTAACAGATGAGTACCAAAATAAACTAGCATGGGGAATATATAATGGAATAAATGATTATTTTTATGAAAAATAAAATGTTCAATTAGGGAATATTCCCAATATATTTTTTTGCATTGCTTTTTTAAAATGAATAAAATAACACTTCTTGGGAAAAATATGTAAAAACATATTTTAACAAGGAGTGTTATTTTTGAAGAACTATAGAATATTAAATACAAAAGGTATTCTTTTAGATAAGTATCAGCTAGAAAAATATTTAGAGAAATTAGCTTCCGACCATGTGCTAAAAGATAAATCGGATAAAAATACGTATCCAATTCCAAGACTTATTTCAAATTTTGAAGTTATTACAACTGTATATAATTTATTAAATGAGCATATAAAATTAAAAATACCAATTCATCCAGCAGGAGAGTGGCTTTTAGATAACTATTATGTAATTGAAGAGGTTGTTAAGAGTATTGAAAAGGATTTAACACCTAAAAAATATGCTAATTTTCTGGGAATAGCAAATGGAGTAAATTATGGCTTTGCTAGAATATATGTACTTGCAACAGAGATAGTATCATATACAGATGCAAGTATAACCAAGGATTTATTAACCGAATTACTTAAAAGTTACCAAGAAAAAAAGAAATTAAATATGGAAGAGATATGGAATATAGGGATATTTCTTCAAATTGCTTTAATAGAGAATATTAGAAATATTTGTGAAGGAATTTATTCTGTAGAACTTCAAAAGTATAGAGTAGAAAATATTGTAGAAAGACTAGTAGAAAATAAACAAAAGGAAGAATTAAGATTTAATAAAATAAATGAATATAAAACTAAGGTAAAAGAATATGGAGAAGAAAAATATCCTTTTATAGAATATATGTCATATAAGCTAAAAAGTTTTGGAAAAAAGGCATATCCATTTCTAAATATACTAGAAGAACAAGTAAATAAAATGGGAATTGAAGTATCAGAAGTAATAAAAAAAGAGCATTTTAATATAGCTGTAAAAAAAGTCTCCATGGGAAACTCAATAACTAGTATAAAAAACATACAAAGAATAAATTTTATAGATATTTTTGAAGAAATAAATCAAGTTGATGAAATTTTAAATAATGACCCAGCAGGTGTATATAGCAAAATGGATTATAAGACTAAAATATATTATAGAAATGCAATAAAAGAGATATCTCAAAAAACAAAAATTTCAGAAATATATATAGCTAAAAAATCTTTAGAATTAGCAGAGAGTAGTAGTGGAAAAGAGTCACATATTGGATATTATTTAATTGATGAGGGAAAAATTAAACTTTTAGAAATATTACAAAATAAAAAAATTAAGAAACTATCAAACAATAAAAAGATGGGAATATATATTACCATTAAAGTAATAATTTCATTAATAATTGCAATTCTACTTGGGCTATTTATATATAAGCAAACACATACAGTATGGAGTTTTATTCTTACAACTTTACTAACATATATTCCAATAGAAATAATTTTTATTCAAATTATAGAATATTTATCAAATAAAATTGTAAAACCAAAGTTAATACCAAAATTAGATTTCCCAAATGGATTACCAAAAGAATTTGCAACATTTGTAGTAATTCCAACAATTATAACTAACAAAGAAAAAATAGACGAAATGATGAAAAAACTAGAAGTATATTATTTAGCAAATAAAAGTGAAAACATTTATTTTGCTCTTTTAGGAGATGCATCAGCAAGTCAAAAACAAATAGAAGACTATGATGAAGATATATCAAAATATGGAGTAGAAGTTTCTAAAAGACTAAATGAGAAGTATCCAGATGAAGTATTTCCAAAATTTCATTTTATATATAGAAAAAGAGTATGGAATGAAAAAGAAGAGTGTTATTTAGGATGGGAAAGAAAAAGGGGTTTATTAAACCAATTTAATGAATATATTTTAAAAAACAGTAAAGAAGAATTTGTTGTAAATACTATAGATTTAAATAAAATACCTAAAATAAAATATGTAATAACATTAGATGCAGATACAGAACTTGTTTTAAATACGGGGTTAGAATTAGTTGGTGCAATGGCACATATTTTAAATAAACCAGAAGTAAAAGATGGTGCTGTAAGAAAAGGATATGGAATAATAGGGCCACGAGTAGGAATTACATTACAAGCTGCTAACAAAAGTACATTTACAAAGCTATATTCAGCGTTACCAGGTACGGACTCATATACAAATGCAATATCTGATATATATCAAGATAATTTTGAAGAAGGAATATATACAGGAAAAGGAATTTACGACTTAGAAGTTTTTTCAGAAGTGCTAAAAAATGAGATTCCAGAAAATACTGTACTTAGTCATGATTTATTAGAGGGCTCATATTTAAAGTGTGGCTTGGCATCCGATATAATGCTTATGGATGGATTTCCAACCACGTATATGGCATATAAAACTAGAATAAGTAGATGGACAAGGGGAGACTGGCAGATATTAGGATGGCTTGGTGGCAAGATAAAAGATAAAAACGGAAATAAAAAGAGAAATCCTCTGAATTTAATTTCTAAATATAAAATATTAAATAATTTAGTAAAAAGCACATTTGAGATATTTGCTTTACTTGCTTTAGCATTTTTATTGGCTTTAAAATACTTCTTAAATATTAGTATTTGGCCAGTTACAACAACTATTATAATAGCAATAGTTATCCCTTCAATAATTGAATTAATAAATAAAATAATTTACAAAAAAGAAGGAGAGACAAGTCAAAGAACATTTTATAAATCTATTTCTAGTACCAAAGCTAGTATAATAAGAGGAATATTAGCAATAGGACTAGTGCCAGATAAAGCATATACAATGTTAAAATCAATAAGTAAAACAATATATAGAATGTATAGAAGTAAAAAACACTTATTAGAGTGGACAACTGCAGAAGAAGCGGAAAGAAATGAAAAAACAGACTTAATATCATATAATAAAAATATGTGTTTTAATTTATTTTGGGGAATAATTATAATAGTACTTACTGTGCTTTTTGCAAAATACAATATATTTTTATTTGCTTTAGGAATATTATGGCTTATTACCCCTAGCGTAATGAAATATATTAGTAAAAAGCAAAGAAAAGAAATGGCAATTGATTATTTAAATGATTCTGAAAAAGAATATTTGCTAGAAGTAGGCAGAAGAACGTGGGACTTCTTTAAAGAATATATTACAGAGGAATCAAATTATTTGCCACCAGACAATTATCAAGAGGATAGAAAAGAAAGAATAGTTTATAGAACTTCACCAACCAATATTGGTTTGGGACTTTTAGCAGTTGTGGCAAGTTACGATTTAGGTTATGAAAGTTTAGAAGATACAATTAATTTACTTTACAAAATGATTGATACAATTTCAAAAATGCAGAAATGGAATGGTCATTTATATAACTGGTATGATATAAAAACATTAAAACCACTTTCTCCAAAATATGTATCAACAGTGGATAGTGGAAATTTTGTTGGGTATTTATATACACTAAAACAGTTTTTAGAGGAAGTAAAAAATAATGAAAAAGAAATTCAAACTAAAGAAAATAAAAAGTTAAATACAGAATTAGAGACAAAAATAAATATAATGCTAAATATTATTGATAATATAATTAATAATACAGATTTTAGTCATTTATATAGTAAAGAAAATAGGATATTTTCAATAGGCTTTAATGTAGAAGAAGGAAACTTAACACCATCATATTATGATTTATTAGCATCAGAAGCAAGACAGGCGAGCCTAATTGCAATAGCTAAAAAAGATGTACCTTCAAAACATTGGTATTCTTTAAGTAGAACATTAACTACTTTAAATAAGTATAAGGGATTAATATCATGGTCTGGTACAATGTTTGAATACTTAATGCCTAACATAAATATTCCTAAATATCCTGGAAGTATAATTAGTGAATCAAGTGAATTTGCAATAATGTCAGGTCAGGAATATGCTAAGAAACTTAATATTCCTTGGGGAATTTCGGAAGCGGCATTTAATTTAAGAGACTTAAACAATAACTATCAATATAAAGCATTTGGGGTACCGTGGCTTGGATTAAAAAGAGGTTTAGCAGATGAAATGGTAGTATCTAGCTATGGAACAATTTTAGCAATAAACGATGCACCTATAGATACTATAGAAAATTTAAAAAGATTAGAAAAAGAAGGAATGTATAACAAATATGGATTTTATGAATCAATAGACTATACACTAAGTAGACTAAGAAAGGGAGAAAAAAATGCAGTTATAAAAACATATATGGCTCATCATCAGGGACTAATATTACTTTCTTTAGATAACTTATTTAATAGAAATATTTTACAAAAAAGGTTTATGAACAATCCAGAAATAGAATCTGTAGAGATATTATTAGAAGAAAGAATGCCAGAGAATGTAATATTAACAAAAGAACAAAAAGAAAGAGTAGAAAAAGTAAAAAATATAGATTATGAAACATATTCAGTAAGAGAATATAATAAGCCATACGATAAATTAAACAATATAAACCTTATTTCAAGTGGTGAGTATTCTATTATAACAGATAGGCAAGGAAATGGATATAGTAAATACAAAGATATTGCTATAAATAGATTTAAAAGAACAGATGATATAGAAGAGGGAATATTTTTCTTTTTCAAAAATATAAAAACAAAAAGAATTTGGACTTCAGGACAGATGAACTATTTAGCTATGGCAGATAAATATTCTATAAGTTTTTCACCAGAGATGAGTAAGATTATAAGGCAAGATGGAGGAATAGAAACAATAACAAAAATATTTATAAATCCTAATAGCCCTGTAGAAATTAGAAGAATTGAACTAAAAAATTTAGGAAATACAGAAGAAACGATAGAAGTAAATAGCTTTTTAGAACCAGTACTTTCCAGCTTAGAACAAGACTACTCACATAAAGCATTTAATAATTTATTTTTATCATTTGAATTTTTAGAGGATACTAATACAATATTAGTAAAAAGAAAACAAAGAGATAATAAAAAAGAAGATATCTACTTAGCAGTAAACTTATATACAGAAAACAAAACTGTTGGTGATTTAGAATATGAATTAGATAAGGAAAGATTTGTTGGCAGACAAAATGTAGAATTACCTTTAGCAATACGAGACTCAATCCCACTTACAAGTAAACCAAAAATAACTACAGATCCTATTGTTGCAATGAGAAAAACTATTAATATAAAACCAAGTGAAAAAGTAACACTTAACTACATTATGGCAATTTCAAGCCAAAAAGAAGAAGCAATAAATTTAATAAAAGAAAATTTAAATGACGAAAAAATTGTAAGAAATATGAATTTAGCAAAAGCTAAAACAGAAGCAGAAGCAATGTATTTAGGAGTAAAATCTAAAAACATACAAAACTTCCAAAAAATGCTTAAATATTTAATATATCAAAATCCATTAAAGCTTTTAATGTATAAATATGACATACCAGAAGAAGCACCAACTACAGAATTATGGAAGTATGGGATATCAGGAGATTTACCAATTCTACTCATAAAAATCAAAGAAATTACAGACGTTGGAGTGGTAAAAGAAGCTCTTAAGGCATATGAGTATTTTAAAGTAAAAAATATAAAAATAGATTTAGTAATATTAAATGAAGAAAAGAAAACTTACGAAAATTATTTACAAGAAGAAATACAAAATGCAATTTTAGACAATGGCTTGGGATACATGCAAAATGTAAATGGTGGTATATATATTCTAAATAATCTTGATAAAAAATCAAAACATATTATTGAGTATAGGGCAAATCTATTAATCAATGCAGGACTTGGAGAAATAGAAAGACAATTAAAAGATTTTGAAGAAGAATATTTAGGAAATTTAAAAGAAATACCAAATGATTCTTTAACAATGAGTTTCGAAGAAGAAAAACAAAGAAAACCACTAGACGGAGATGAACTAAAATACTATAACGAATATGGTGGATTTTCAAAAGATGGAACAGAATACCATATACGAGTAAATAAGGAAGAAAAATTGCCTACAGTATGGTCAAATATAATGGCAAATGAAAAGTTTGGAACTGTAGTAACAGAAGGGCTTGGACGGATATACTTGGTATAAAAATAGTAGACTTCGGAAGGCTCACCGCATGGAATAACAACCAAGTAACAGATATACCATCAGAAATAATATATATGGAAGATATGGAGACAAAAAAAGTTTGGTCATTAGGAGTAAATCCTACCCCTGACAATAATGATTATTATATAACATACGGCTTTGGATATAGTAAATTTATGCATACTAGCAATGGGATTTTACAGGAATTAAAGGTATTTATACCTAAGGAAGATAGTGTAAAGGTACAGCTACTACATTTAGAAAATAAACTTGCAAAAAGAAAAGAAGTAAAATTAGTGTACTCTGTAAAACCTGTTTTAGACGAAGATGAAATAAAATCTAATGGATATATAAAGTTAAAATACAATAGCAATTCAAATTTAGTAACTCTTCAAAATCAAATAAAAGAAGAAAAGAATAGAACCATAATGTATATAAGCTGTAGCGAAAAGATATATTCATATACAGGAAATAAAGATTCTTTTGTAGGGAATGGAACCATAAAAAATCCAGAAGGAATAAGAAAAATAGAACTAGATAAGGAAAATTCTTTAGGAAAGAATGAAATGGTTGTAATTGAAACGAGAATCAATTTAGAAGCTTTGGAAAGTAAAGATATAGTAATTACACTAGGCGCAGATACAAACTTCTTAAATCTTCAAGATACAGCATACAAATATACTAATGTAAATAATGCAATAAGTGAATATGAACAAAACAAAAAACACTGGAGTAATTTACTTACAAATATAAAGGTAGAAACACCAGTAGAATCAATGAATATACTCCTAAATGGCTGGCTTTTATATCAAACACTTTGTTCAAGAATGTTTGCGAGAAGCGGATATTATCAATCTGGAGGTGCATTTGGATTTAGGGATCAGCTACAAGATTGTATAGCTTTAAAATATATTTCACCAGAAATTTTAAAAAAACAAATAATAAAGCATAGCGAGCATCAATTTATAGAAGGAGACGTAGAACACTGGTGGCATGAAGAAACTTCAAGAGGTATAAGAACAAAATTTTCAGACGACTTATTATGGTTACCATATATGGTAGCAGAATATATTAAATTTACTGGAGATAGTAAGATATTAGAGGAATGGGCTTCATATGTTAAAGGAGATATACTACCAGAAGAAATAGACGAAAGATATGATTTTTATCCCAAAACAGAAGAAAAAGAAACAGTATATATGCACTGTATAAGAGCAATAGAAAAATCTTTTAGTTTTGGAGAAAATGGATTGCCTAAAATAGGCTCTGGAGATTGGAATGATGGATTTAGTAGTGTAGGAAGTAAAGGAAAAGGCGAAAGTGTATGGCTTGGATTTTTTCAATATACAGTGTTAGAAAGATTTATAGAAATATTGGAAATATATGGGAAAAATATAGAAGATAAAAATATACTTCAAGAAAGAATAGAAAAATATAAAAAAGTAATGGAGAATCTAAAAAAACATTTAAATAGTAATGGATGGGATGGAAGATGGTATAAAAGAGCTTTTATGGATGATGGAAATGTACTTCGGAAGTATACAAAATGAAGAATGTAGAATAGATAGTATAGCACAAAGCTGGGCAACTATTTCAAAAGCAGGAGATAATGATAAAAAATATATATCCTTAGAAGCACTGGAAAATCATTTGGTAGATAAAGAAACAGGAATAATAAAATTATTAGATCCACCATTTGAAAAAAGTAAACTAGAACCAGGGTATATCAAAGCATATATACCAGGAACTAGAGAAAACGGAGGACAATACACACATGTGTGTTGTTGTTAATGCCAGTTTTTGAAAAATATTGATACTCTTAAAATTTGTATATCAAAATACTTAAAAAATGTATATTGATATAGAAGAA
>CALXVB010000025.1 GCA_944391855.1 uncultured Clostridia bacterium
CAGCCATTCTATGCATATCTTCTTTCTTCTTGAATGCTCCACCGTTTCCAGCTACAGCATCCATGATTTCAGCTGCTAATTTTTGAGCCATAGTTTTTTCATGTCTGTTTCTAGCGTATATAACTAACCATCTTAAACCTAATGTCTGTCTTCTTTCTGGTCTAATTTCTATTGGAACTTGGTAAGTAGCCCCACCAATTCTTCTAGCTTTAACTTCTAGAACAGGCATTACATTTTCAAGAGCTGCTTCAAATACTTCTAATGCATCTTTTTGTTCTTTTTCTTTTATTATATTGAATGCATCATAAACTATACCTTGAGCAACTGTTTTTTTACCATCAAGCATTACATTGTTTATTAATTTTGTAACAACTTTGCTATTATATATTGGATCTGGTAAAACATCTCTTTTTGCTATAATTCCTCTTCTTGGCACTATTCTTCACTCCTTTTCTTAATATTTGGTATTTAAAGAAATACCTAAAGTTACTCTGAAAAGATTTTTATTCTTTTCCGTATAGTGCTATATATTCTATTATAAATTTAAGTACCTTAAATTAGTAATTTCATATAAGCACCATTAACCTAAAATTTTATTTTTTAGGTTTCTTTGCACCGTATTTAGATCTACCTTGCATTCTATCTTTAACTCCGGCAGTATCTAATGTACCTCTAATTATGTGGTATCTAACACCTGGAAGGTCTTTTACTCTTCCTCCTCTTATTAGAACAACACTGTGCTCTTGTAAGTTGTGTCCTATACCTGGGATATATGAAGTTACTTCATATCCATTTGAAAGTCTAACCCTAGCAACTTTTCTTAATGCAGAGTTTGGCTTCTTTGGTGTTACTGTTTTTACAACTGTACAAACACCTCTTTTTTGTGGAGATCTCTTATTTGTTAATTTTTTGTTTCTTGAATTGTATCCGTGTTGTAAAGCTGGTGCTGTAGATTTAGTTGTAGAACTTTTTCTTCCTTTTCTTACTAATTGATTAATTGTTGGCACTTAAATTTCACCTCTTTCCTTACATAAAATAAACCGCTAGTATAGCTATTGTATACTAACGGTAATATTTTATCATTTTTTTACCCTCAAGTCAAGGCATTTCAAAGATTTTTAGCACTTTTTATTCATGCTTATCTTTCTTCTTCATCTTTTTCATTTTGCTCTGCTAATTTTTGTTTTAGAGCTTCTTTTTTAGCTTCTAACCTTTCTTTATCAGCTTGTTTCATTCCTTTATCAGCAACTACTTTTATGTATGATCTAAAGTCATCTGCTTCTTCTTTATCCTTTGCTTCTGAAGTTTTTTCTTGACTTACTGGTGTTTTTTCTTCTTTTTCCACTTTTTCTAAATCTTCTTCTTTATCTGTAAATGTATTTTTTATACTTTGTCCCATTTTCTTAAAGAAGTTTTTGATTTTGGCTAATCTTGGATGCTTTCTATCAAATTCACTTACTTCTACTAAAGGTCCAGCTTTTTCTTCTTCTTGTTTTTCTTTACTCTCTTCTGGATTAGTTCTTCCAGTTGTTGTTTTACTTTTACCTGCTTCTCTATTTTGACCTTCTCTAGCTTGGCTAGAAGTTTTTTCTATTTTCTCTTTTTTATCTTCTTTTGCTGCATTTCTCATTTTGTCTACTGTTTCTTTCTTAGAAGTAAACTTTCTATCTTGCCATTGTTCTAATTTCATATCTATTGAGTCCCAGCTGTATCCTTCTATTAGTTTACCACAAATCATATTACATTTAGAGATTTTAGAGCTAATATTAGTTCTTTTTCCAGCCAATTCTTCATCTGGTAACTCTGCTAATTTTCCACCTACTTTTGAAGTTGCTGCTATTGTTAATTGATTTTTAGAATAGCTTTCTTGGTTCTTATTCATTTTATCTTTTATACCTGCAAGTCTTGCTTCTATTTCAGCCTTTTTATCGTCAGATAAATCAGGTGTTTTTAATTCTCTTTCAGCAACTGCTTTTTCGATTTTTAATCTGCCTAATTCCCCATCAAGCTTTTTAGCTTCTTTTTCTAAATCAACTAAGCTTTTTCTTCTGTCTTGTTCAGCTTTTATCTCTTTTAATTGTCCTTCAAGCTTATTTTTATATTCAACTACGTTGTCCACTTTTGATATATTCTCTTTTATTCTCTTAGATTTTTCAAACTCTTTTAACTCATCTCTTGTTATAGTTTTGTTATTAAATTTTTCTTGTAATTCACTTATTCTTGCATCTAATTTTCCAGACTGTATCTCGTTGTACTTTTCTTCCCACTTTCTCATATTTTTTCCTCCCAATTTCAACTATATCTAATTATATCATATTTTAGACTCAGTGTCAATTAATTATGTATACTTGAAGTCAATATCATAAGTTTTAATTTATATTATCATTTTTATATCGTCTTTGCAACAATATTTCAGTTTTGTAATATAAATGTCATACTTCTGTAATATTTTCTTGTAACTTTACTATTGCCCTATCTGCTAATTTAGTATACTTAAGTTTTTTATCTTTTATTTTTTCTTCTAGGCTTGGTAATATTCCAAAATTTGCATTCATGGGTTGAAAGTTTTGATTAGGTGTTGAAATATATTTTGATAAAGCACCTATCATTGTATACTTCGAAAATATAACTTTCTCTTTATTCTTTTCTTTTCCAGATTTTAGACTTTCAAACTTACTTATTGCATTTAAAGCTGCTACTAATCCAGATGCAATTGATTCAACATAACCTTCTACTCCTGTTATTTGTCCTGCAAAAAATATATTCTTGTTCTTTTTTAAATTGTATGTTTCATCTAGTAATTCAGGAGAATTTATAAAGGTGTTTCTATGCATCACGCCATATTTTACAAACTCTGCATTTTCTAATCCTGGAATTAAGCTAAATACTCGTTTTTGTTCTCCAAATTTTAAGTTTGTTTGAAAACCTACCATGTTAAATAGGTTTCCTTCACTGTTATCTTGTCTCAATTGAACTACTGCATATGGCCTTCTACCTGTCCTTAAATCTGTAAATCCAACAGGTTTTAATGGTCCATATCTTAATGTATCTATTCCTCTTTTTGCCATTACTTCAATAGGCATACAACCTTCAAAAATCTCTCTTTTTTCAAAATCATGTAGTTCAACAACTTCTGCTTTAACTAATTCTTCCCAAAACTTTTCATATTCTTCTTTATTCATTGGAAGATTTATGTATCCATTATCATTACTCTTCTCTATTCTTTCTTTCCACTCCTCTATATCTTCGTCTTTTCCTCTTTCCTGGTTATATCTATCTCCCCAAAATGCAATATTCATATCTATCGAGTCTTTTTCTACTATTGGTGCTGCTGCATCATAAAAATGCAATCCTGTATCTCCGGTAAGCTCTACAATTTCTTTAGATAAACTATCAGACGTAAGTGGCCCTGTTGCAATAATTACTATCCCATTTTTTGCTAATTCTTTTAATGAAATATTGTTTGCATTTTCTCCCACTTCTGTTCTTATAATTTCCACATTTTCTAAACTTTCTATTTTTTTAGTTACCTCTTTAGAAAACTTTTCTCTATCTACAGCTAAAGCCTGACCTGCTGGAACTGCTGTCTCGTCTGCTGTTTTTATTAAAAGTGAGTCTAGTAATCTTAATTCTTCTTTTAATAGTCCGCATGCATTTGTATGTAAGTTTGATTTAAAAGAGTTACTACATACTATCTCCGCCAAGTCAGTATTACTATGTGCTGCTGAAAATTTATTTGGTTTCATTTCGTATAATTTTACTTTAATTCCTCTTTTCGCTATTTGATATGCTGCTTCTGAACCGGCTAATCCTCCACCTATTATTGAAATATATTCTTTCATAAGTCCCCCAAATTTTAATTTTGTCTTTTATATTATATAAGATGAAGGCATATATTACAAGATAATTACCTAGTAATATATGCCTTCTTTGGAAATTGGATTTTGTAAATCTTAGCTTAACAGTTCCTCAAAGCCTTTGATAAGTGCATCGCTGAATGTTTGTGCGACAACAACGCTTGCACATTCTTCCGCGATGACATTTGAAACCCCGTCCAGGATTTCAAGCACAAAGTCGGGAGTGATGATTTCAGCAACCGCTGTTTCAGAGTCCTTGCCGTCAAAGATAATGGCCTCCGCCGCCAGCGAAATGGCATTAACCATAACATTGATTCTGACATTGTCCATCACATTCTCTTTCGAGGTTATAGATTCAAGCCGCTTGTTTTCTCCCTTGTCCTCTTGTATTTTCTTTACCGCTTCGGCAAAATTTTCAAGGGTTTCTGCAAGTCGTTCCTTAAACCTTGCGCTCTCAACCGCCTCATTATACTTGGCGGCAACGTTCTTCTTCTCGAAGAACTCCTCCACTTTGGTTCCATCCACCTTACACATTAAAGGTACCTGTTCATTCCGAAGATTCATAAAATCTTCCTCCTTTTAATTATTTACAACAAAGTTGCATAATCCATTATACCACATTTTTACACTTTAATCAAATAATGCTATAATATCCTCTTTTGAAAGTTTATTAACAAATGTAGTCTCTGTAGAAAGCATTGTTTTTGCAAGTTGCGCTTTCTTTTCTTGAAGTTCATATATTCTCTCTTCTATCGAGTCTTTTGTAATTAATTTATATACCTGCACATTTTTCTTTTGTCCTATTCTATACGTTCTATCTGTTGCTTGATTTTCTGCAGATAAATTCCACCATGGATCATAGTGAATAACCATATCAGCACCAATTAAATTAAGTCCTGTTCCTCCTGCCTTAAGTGAAATTAGAAATACTTTTATTTCCTCGTTATTGTTAAATTCTTCTACAAGCTTTATTCTGTCACCAACTTTTGTTTGTCCTGTAAATTTAAAGAATTTTATCTTTTCTTTTTCTAATTCTTTGCCTATTATTTCTAGCATGCTTGAATATCCAGAGAATAACAATATCTTGTGTCCAGATAATACGGCATCTTTTACTACTTCTACACATTGATTAAGTTTACTACTTTCTCCTTCATAATTGGATATGAACAAAGATGGATGACAGCAAATTTGCCTTAATCTCATAAGTAATGCCAATATTTTTATTTGGCTTTTCTCAAATCCATTATTTTTCAATTCTTGACTTACTTCTCGTTTAGCATTTGCCATATATGACATGTATAATTTTAATTGTTCTCCTTGCATTTCATTATTAAGAACACTTATAGTTTTATCGGGAAGTTCTGTTAATACTTCTTTTTTCGTTCTTCTTAAAATAAATGGTTCTATTAACATTTTTAATTTGTTCATTGTCCAGTCATCATTTTCTTTTATAATTGGTAATTCATATATTTCTTTAAACTTTCTATAACCATATAAATATCCTGGCATTATGAAATCAAATATAGACCAAAGTTCTGATAAAGAATTTTCTATTGGTGTTCCTGTTAAAGCAAATCTTGTATCTGCATTAATTTCTTTTATCACTTTTGAATTTTGTGTATTATTATTTTTTATATATTGTGCTTCATCTGCAATTATATATTTAAAATTATAATTTTTGTTTTTATATTCCTCTATATCTCTTTTTAATAAATCATAAGAGGTTATAACTAAATTGTATTTTTTTATACTATTAATTTGTCTAGCTCTTTCTTCTGCACTTCCGTGTATTACTAATGTTTTGATACTAGGCACAAATTTGTCAATTTCGCTTTTCCAATTAAGTGAAAGCGAGCTTGGACATACTACAATACTCGGCCTAGGATTTTTTTCTGTTTCTAAATACGACTGAATTACTGCTAATAATTGTATGGTTTTTCCTAACCCCATATCATCTGCAAGAATTCCACCAAATTTATAGTTATCTAATATTTTTAGCCATTTGAATCCTGTTATTTGATATGTTCTTAATTCAGATTTTAAACCTTTTGGAATTTCTATTTTTTCCTCAATATCTCTTTTAGATACTTGGTTTACCATTTTTTTATATTCATCATCTTTTTCAATATTTGTACTAAGGTTTTGTATGATTCTATCTAAATACATTCCCCTCGATAATGGTAATTCTAATTCTCCTTCTTGTATTTGCCTATAGCTAATGTCGTCGTTTTCGAGCAAGCTACTTATGAAATCCATAGTTTCATTTTCTTCTAAATCTAAAAAGCTTCCATCTTTTAATCTATGATATTTTTTCTTTAGCTTATATTTTTGCATTATACTTTTTATTTCTTCAATATTGAAATCTATTTTAGATAAGTCTATTTTTAATAAATCATTTTCTAATTTAATTCCTATATTTCCTATTTTAGGTTTTCTAATCTCTTTCTTTTTAAAAGTATCTGTAGCTAATACTTCAAATTTTTGCATATATATTCCTATTTCTTCTGATAAAAAGTTATATATTTTTTCTTCATTTGCTAAAATTAATCTTCCGTTTTCTTTATCTAACATAAACCCCGTGTTTACAAATATATCTAAATATTCGTTTTCTTTGGCAATGTCTCTTGCTACAAATACATTTGTATCTTTTAATGGATTAAACTCTACGTCTCCATATACAAACTTTATGTCTGCTGTTATATAATTATTTTTGTCATAGTCTAAATAGATTTTTATGTATAATTCTTCTGGAATATATTTTTTTATTATTCCTTCATCTAGCTTATCAAGTGATATTTCTTTTTTTAATTTTGGATATACCAATGAACAAAAAGTTGCAAGTTCTTCTCTTTTAAATCTTATTTGTGGTGTATAATTTTCTCTATAAATATTTAAGAGTTTTAATATAGTATTTTCAAAATCTTTGTTGCATCTATACAAAGCTTTTTTAGTAAGCATATATGTATATTCAGATCCTTTTAAAATATCATAAGAAAATATATCTATGTTTGAAGTAAAAATATAGTCTCCACTTTTTTCTTGTTCAACTGAAAATTTTATGTCTGGCAGAGTATCTTTAAATATAATTTCAGTATCTAAAGAATCTTTTTTAAATAATACTTTTCTATCTTTTAGGACGTCAAATATTTCGTCTAAACCTGTATTAGATATAGTAATATATTCATTACTCATTGTTCTCATATACTTGCTATAGCTCTCTACAGTTTCATTTGCATATTTTATAATTTCTGCATATTTTAATATATATTCTAGTAATTTTAAATCTTCTTCTCTAAAAGCTGACTTATCATGTACGAAATCTAATTTTGCACCATATTTATATTCTTCATGATTAAGCATTCTTTCAAAAAATTCTGGTAGACTCTTTATTTTATATAGCTGGCTATCTCCTATTCTAAACTCCGCTTTTAATGTTTTATGAAATGTGTCATATATTAATTTAGGTTCTATTAATAAATTATTTACTTTATTTTGAATATCTTTAGTTTTTTGAACTTCATTATGATAAAACGTGTGTACAAGTTGCTTAAATATCTTGTATTGTTCTTCATTCCTATTCATATTGTAAATAACTCCTTCTCATTTTTCCTAGTGAAGAATTATATCATATTTTTTTCTATTTTACAAGTATAGTGCTCAAATTGTGGCTAATAAAAAAACTATACAAAATTTCTTAATCAATTTTAAGTTTTTTGTATAGTTTTATATGATTTTTTATTTAGTTTTATTCACTTTTTATTCTTCTATATTATTTTCCTTTTTACCTGTTTTTTTCTCTTTTTTAGGCTTATTCCAAGAAATATAATCACATGTAGCTGGATTATTTTCACAAATATAGAATTTTCTTTTCTTTTTAGATTTTCTAACTTGTATTTTTCCTCCACATTTTGGACAAGGTACGTCTATTGTCTCTACTAGTGGCTTTGTATTTTTACATTCTGGATAACCAGGACATGCTAAAAATTTTCCATATCTTCCATATTTTATTACCATCATTCTGCCACATTTATCACATGGTATGTCTGAAACTTCTTCTTTAAGTTCAACATGTTCTAATTCTTTATCTACTCTTTCAACTTCTTTTTCAAAAGGTCCATAAAACTCTCTAATTACCTGTTTCCAATTTTCTTTACCTTCTGCCACTTCATCAAATTCTTCTTCTATTTTTGCTGTAAACTCTACATTTATTATATCTGAAAAGTTTTCTGTAAGCAACTTGTTTACTACTTTACCAAGTTCTGTTGGAATTAATTGTTTTTGTTCTTTTTCTATATATCTTCTCTCTAATATTGTTGTAATTGTTGGCGAATATGTGCTAGGTCTTCCTATTCCTTTTTCTTCTAGTGCTTTTACTAAGCTTGCCTCTGTATATCTTGGTGGTGGCTCAGTAAAGCTTTGTTTAGAGTCTATTTTCTGTTTTATAACCTCCTGATTTTCTTTTAAATCTGGAACAAAAGATTCCTCATTCTCATCTGTCTTAGTATCTAACGTTTCTACATATAATGCCATAAATCCTTTAAACTGAAGAGATTGTCCACTAGCTCTAAAATTATATTCGTTCACATCAATATTGGCAGAGATCGTATCATATACAGCCGCACTCATTTGGCTTGCTAAAAATCTGTTATATATTAATTTATATAGCTTATATTGATCATTAGTTAATCCTTCTTTTATATATTCAGGATTTAAATCAATATATGTTGGTCTTATACCTTCGTGTGCATCTTGAGAAGTTTGTTTTGTTTTATAATATCTGTTTTCGTAATATTTCTCCCCATATTGTTTTACAATTTCTTTTTTAGCAGCAGCTCTCGCTTCTTCTGATATTCTTGTAGAATCTGTTCTCATATATGTGATTAATCCTACTGTACCTTTTCCTTCTACTTTCACTCCTTCATATAACCCCTGTGCTACTGACATTGTCTTTTTTAGAGTAAATCCTAATTTTCTTGATGCTTCCTGTTGCATTGTACTGGTAGTAAATGGTGGTGCAGGAGTTCTTTTTCTTTCTCCCTTTTTTACTTCTGTTACAATATATTTTCCTTTATCTATATCTTTTAATATATTTTCTACTTCTTCTTTATTATGTATTTCAATTTTCTTTTTATTTCTGCCATATAATTTAGCTATAAAAGTTTTATTTGAGTTTTCATCTAATAATGTTGCAAAAATGTTCCAGTACTCTTCTGGTATAAATTTCTCTATTTCTTCTTCTCTGTCAACAATTAATTTAACCGCTACTGATTGCACTCTTCCTGCTGATAGTCCTCTTCTTACTTTCTTCCAAAGTACAGGGCTCATTTTGTATCCTACTATTCTATCTAATACACGTCTTGCCTGTTGTGCATTTGTTAAATTCATGTCTATTTTTCTTGGTTTCTTCATGGAATTTTGTACAGTTTCTTTTGTAATCTCATTAAAAGTAACTCTACATTCGCTATCTTCTGGGATATCTAAAATGTGCGCTAAATGCCATGCAATAGCTTCTCCCTCACGGTCAGGGTCAGTTGCAAGATATACTTTCTTTGCTTTTTTTGCATCAGCTTTTAATGATTTTATTAAATCTCCCTTACCTCTAATATTTATATATTCTGGCTCAAAGTCATGTTCTATGTCGACTCCCATTTTTGATTTTGGCAAATCTCTAATATGTCCCATAGAAGCTACAACTTTTGTACTACCACCTAAGAATTTCTTTATTGTATTAGCCTTTGCTGGTGATTCCACTATTATCAATTTATCTGCCATTATTTATCTTTATGATAATATATTTATTATATATACTACCATTTTCTCCTTTCTAAATTTAGACTACTTTGTAAACAGTCTGTATAGTATAATACAGTATATTTTATTTTTTTGCAAGTAATTAATGTAATTTAATGGAAAAGAAAAAGCAACATACATAAATATGTTACTTTTTCTTTTTTAGCCTAAGCCTATTGCAGATATGTCTGAAATTATGTCATCTACTGTGATTGGTGTTACTTTATTTATCATTAATATATTTAATAGTTTATTTATTTTTTGTTCTTCATCGGATATATTATTGATCACTTTAGACTCGATATTAAATTTTTCATCTTTCTCTTTTTTCTTTACTATTTCTATGCCGTATTTTCTTTCGTTCTTTTCTGCTAAATTGTGAGTTTCATAATATTCTAGTTCTATTTTTTCATCTTCATTTAGTTCTTCTGAATCAGACTTATCTATTATTGTTTTTCCAAAAAAGCTCTTTTTGTACTCCATCCTTTGTTCTTCCCCCTTCCTAACAACATACTTTTTTAATATAATACAAATAGGTTAAAATAGCAAGATAATTCGTGTTCCACGCTTCGACAAAATTCGACTTTTATATTTTATCTTGATTTATCTTTTGCAATAATATTAATGTTTTTATAACTTTTTGTTATATTTTCCTATAGCAAAAAAATACAGAAAAGTTTTATTCTCTTCTGTATTATATATATTCATTAATAATTAAATTTATTCATATTTTTTATTATTTACTAATTCTTTTATTTCTTTATAAATATTATCTTCTACATTTTTAATTGCAACCTTCTCTGCATTTTTTCCCATTTCTTCTAGTTTTTCTTTATTTCTAATTATTTTATTTATCGCGTTACCTAAAAGTTCTGAGTTTATGTCTTTATCAAGTATAATTTTAGCCGCCCCCACTTTTTCTAATACTCTTGCATTATATTCTTGATGGTTTTCTGTAGCAAACGGAAATGGTATAAATATTGCTGGCTTTCCGACTGCAGAAACTTCTGTAATTGTCATTGCCCCACTTCTACAAACTACTAAATCTGCTATATTCATAACTTCTTCCATATTATATATATATGGAACAATTTTTGCATTTTCTATTTTTTCTATATTAATATTTACTTCGTTTAGTTTTTCCTTTATTTTATCATACTGCTCTGGTCCTGCTGCCCACATTATCTGATAATTCTTATTTTTCTTATTTACTATAATCTCAATAAAACTTCTATTTATGCTTTGTGCACCTTGGCTTCCTCCAAAAACTAAAACTATTGGTTTATCTAATTTTAGTCCTAGTTCTGTTTTTATTTTTTCTTTTTGACTTTCTGTATATCCTGTTTTCTTTATTTTGATTGGATTTCCTGTTACTATAACATTATCTTTATTATCTAATCTTTCTTTTGCATCTTTAAACCCCACTAATATTTTATCTGCTTTATTTTTAAATAATTTTACTGCAATTCCTGGAAAGGCATTGCTTTCATGTAATACTACTGGAACTCCAAGCTTTTTTGCAGCCATTACTGTTGGAACACATATATATCCACCTGTTCCTATCAATACATCTGGTTTAAATCCCTGTATAATTTTTTTTGCTTCTCCAATAGATTTATATGTTTCAAATAGATTTTTAAAATTTCGTATTGTTATCTTTCTTTCTAATCCATGAGCATTTATTGTTTTTAGGACATATCCGACTTCTAGGAACTAAATCATTTTCTAAACCTCTATTTGTTCCTACAAATATTATTTCAGAATTTTTTTCTTTCTCTTTTATTTTATTTGCGATTGCAATTCCTGGGTTTATATGACCACCTGTTCCTGCTGCTGCAATTATAGCTCTCATCTTATCCCTCATTTCTTCTTCTATTTTATAATTTCTTTTGTTTTAAACTTTTTCCTTATTTTTCGAAATATTTAAAAGAATTCCACACATTCCAAGTAGTATTATAAGGGCAGTACCTCCTGCACTAAAGAACGGTAATGAAATACCTGTATTTGGTATAGAATTAGTTACAACTGCTATGTTCAATGCCACTTGTATCATTACAAGTGAAGTAATCCCCGTTGCAAGTAAGCTTCCAAACATATCTTTAGAATGCATTGCTATTAATATTCCTCTCCATATAAATAACGCGAAAAGAATAATTACAATTACGCAACCAACAAACCCCAGCTCTTCAGCTAATATTGCAAAGATAAAGTCGTTTTGAGGTTCTGACACATATAGATATTTTTGTTTACTTTCTCCTAAACCAACTCCAAATATTCCTCCTGAACCAATTGCATACAATCCTTGTATCGTTTGCCAACCTACGCCCGTTGCATCTTGCCATGGATCAAAAAAGTTAAGTATTCTTCCAAGCCTAAATCCTAGTTCTGATGCTGCATCTCCCGCTGTCGTTAAATATACTCCTAATGCTGTTCCACCTACTCCTAGTGTTATAGAACCTATAATTACAAAATGTAACAATCTAGAACCTGCCACTATCATCATAATAACAGTGATTAATCCCATTACAATACCGACACTTAAATGGTTTTGTATTGTATATGCAATAAGTATTGGCACTCCTGCCATTGCTAGAGGTACTAAAAAACCTTTTGTAAAGCTTTTTAATTGATCCTTATACTCTGTTAGATATCCTGCTAATCCTATTATTAGTCCTACTTTTGTAATCTCTGATGGTTGGAAGCTAACAAATCCAAAGTCAACCCATCTTGTAGCACCTCCACCTGTAGACCCTATACCAGGGATTAACACTAAAAATAGTATTAAAACGGAGAAAACATATATTAGCTTATAAAATTTTTTGTATATATTGTAATCAAGTCGTGATAAAAACCACATAACAATTAATCCTAATACAGCATATTGTAACTGGCTTATAAAATATGTATAACTATTTCCTGTCTCTGCTAATGCAGAAGGCGCACTTGCTGATAAAACCATTACTATTCCAAATGCTAATAAGATTAATATAATTATTATTAAATAAAAATCTACTTGTCTCTTTTTCTCTTTGTTTACACTTTTTGTTTTATTTTGCATTATAGAAATCAATCCTTTCCGAAGTGTAAAATTTTAATTCATTTGTTTTTATCTTTTATTTTTACTATATTTTGTTATATTGCAAATAAAGCAATTATACAAAATACTAATGTAATTAAACTAAACACAGATACTATTTTATTTTCTTTCCAACCAGATAATTCAAAATGGTGATGAATTGGTGCCATTTTAAATATTCTATTTCCTGTTCTTTTATAATGTGCAACTTGTATCATTACTGATAATGTTTCTATTATTGGTATAATAGCTATAATTAATAATAGAAGTGGCATTTTTAAATATAATGCAATACCTGCTATAGCACCACCTAACATAAGTGAACCAGTATCTCCCATCATTACTTTAGCTGGATGTAAGTTAAATAATAAAAATCCTAAACATGCCCCTATTAATATAGTACCTACTGCTGTTACTTCTTTTATTCCTAATAGTATAGATATTACTGTTAAACAAGTAATTATGATTGTAGTAACACTTGTAGATAATCCATCTATTCCATCTGTCAAGTTTATAGCATTAGTTGTTGCAAGCATTACTAATACTGCAAGAGGAATATATAACCATATTGGTAGTGTAATATATTCTTTTACAAATGGTATATATATATCTGTTCCTATATTAAATACTTTTGTAAGTACTATTGTATATGCTACTGCTACAATTAATAATCCTAGCATTTTAGCTTTTGGGCTTAGTCCCTTTGTGTTCTTAAAAAATAACTTTTTAAAATCATCTGCAAAACCTATTAATCCAAATCCTACAGAAACACCTATTAATGGTAGTATTGCTTTTGCTACTTCTTGTTGGTCTATTGAGAAGTCCATATATATAAATGCACCTACTACAATTAGAACAATAATCATTATTATTCCACCCATTGTTGGGGTGCCTTGCTTCTTTAAATGTGACTGTGGTCCTTCCTCTCTTTCTATTTGACCTACTTTTAGTTTTCTTAAAATTGGTACAACTATCAAAGATAATACTATACTTGCTGCAAAAGACAGTAGTAATATCTTATTTTGATACTGCATATATTTTCCTCCTTATTTTTTATTTTCTATCATTCCATCTATTATTGTGTTTACTATTAAATTCTCATCAAATGGATATCTCTTTTTATTTATTTCCTGATATTGCTCATGTCCTTTTCCTGCAAGCACTATTATGTCCTTTTTATTTGCCATCTTTATAGCTTTTTTTATGGCTTCTACCCTATCTACTATACACTCATATTTGCCGTTTGTCTTTTTTATACCTTCTTCTACTTCTTTTACTATAGTTTCTGGGTCTTCTGTTCTTGGATTATCAGAAGTAATAATTGTATAATCTGCTACTCTTCCTGAAACTTCTCCCATCATAGGTCTTTTATTTTTATCTCTATCTCCTCCACAACCAAAGACTGAAATTACTCTTCCTTTTGTATATATTTTTACTGAAGATAGTATTTTTTCTAAACTCTCTGGTGTATGTGCATAATCAATCATTATTGTTAGTCCTAATTTATTATCTACAAGTTCGCTTCTTCCAGGTACTCTGATATTTTCTAATGCTTCTTTTATATTATCACTACTACAACCAAATTGCATAGATACAGCTATCGCAGCTAAACTATTATATACACTAAATCTTCCCGGAATAGACACTTTTATTCTTTCGTTTTTGTCTCCTATTTTCACTCTAAAATCTACATATTGGTTTGTTACAGTTATATCTTTTGCTAAAATGTCGCAATAATTATCTATTCCATAAGTTATATAATTACATTCTGGCACAAGTTTTGGTATTGTTATTGCATATACGTCATCTGCATTTATAAAGCCTTTCTTGCACATTTTAAATAGCTTAACTTTAGAACTGAAATAGTCTTCCATGTCTTGGTGTTCTTTGCTACTTATGTGGTCTTCTGCTAAATTAGTAAATACACCTATATCAAAATCACAGCCTGCCACTCTATCTAGTTTTAAACTTTGTGATGATACCTCCATAACAACAACTTCACATTTTTCTTCTAGCATCTTGCTAAAAATTTCTTGTAATTTTAAACTTTCTGGAGTTGTGTTTTCATTATTTGCTATTTTTTTATCTCCAACATAAGATGCTACAGTTCCAATTAGACCAACTTTTATTCCTTTTTTCTCAAGTATATCTCTTATCATATAGGTGGTTGTAGTTTTTCCTTTGGTTCCTGTAACTCCTATTAATTTCATTTTTTTGGATGGATTCTTGTAAAAATTACATGAAGCTATTGCTAGAGCATACCTTGTATTTTTTGCTAATACTAAAACTATATCGTCTGGAATATCTTTTATATTTATCTTATCAAATTCATCTTCTTGGGCTAATATTGCTTTAGCACCATTTTTTATAGCTTCGTCTATATGTTCATGCCCATTAACGTCAAATCCTTTAATTGCTACAAACATATCGTTTTCTTTTACATCTTTAGAATTACTTTTAATTTCCTTAATATCTATATCAAGATTTCCTTTTACTTTAAGTCCTTCTAAGCCTGTTAAAATACTTTTTAACTCCATCTTTACCTCCGCTTAAATTAATTTTAAGTTCTAATAAATTATATAATATGCCTTTTACATTATATAACTAAATTCTTTTTTTGTATATAGTTTTGTTTATTTTTCTTTAACACTTAAGGCAATTCTATTCTTCTAAAGTGTTATCCTTCTGTACTTCTAAATATGGAAGTACTTCTCCTAATACTTGAGAACCTATGGGTGCTGCAACGCCACCTCCTTGGTGTCCACCTTCTCCTGTAGGATTATATAAAGTTATTAGTATAACAACTTCTGGATCTGATACTGGTGCAACTCCTACAAATGAGGTTACATATTTTCCTGTATTTACTCCATCTTCTGAAGTTCCTGTTTTTCCACCTATAGAATATCCTTGCACTTGTGCATTTTTACCAGTTCCTTCTGCTACAACAGTTTCCATCATGCTAAGTATACCTTCTGCTGTTTCTTCTGATATTACTCTTTCCCCTTCTTCTACTGGTATATCTTCCACTTCACCTGTTTCGCTATTAATTATTTGTTTTACTATTCTAGGTTTTACATACACACCATTATTTGCTATTGTACTTACTGCTGTAATCATTTGTATTGGTGTAATTTCGAATCTCTGCCCAAATGATATAGTTGCAAGTTCTACTGGTCCTACCTTTTCTTCTTTTAGAAAAATACTGCCTGCTTCTCCCGGTAAATCTATTCCAGTTCTTCTTAATAATCCAAACTTTTCTAGATAATCATAATATTTGCTTACACCTATCTCTTGCCCTAAACCTATAAATACTGGATTGCATGAATTTTTTAGTGCTTCTCTTAAGCTTTCTGAACCATGAGGATTATAATACCTCCAACAACTGATTCTAACTCCTGCCACAGTAATTCCACCAGTGCAACAAAACTCGCCTTCTTTATCTGTAGTTGTTATACCTTCTTCCAAAGCTGCTGATGCAGTTACTAATTTAAAAGTAGAACCTGGCTCATACGTGTCTGCTACCGCCTTATTTCTCCAAACTTTTTGCATCTCTTTTATTTGCTCTGTTTCAGACATATTATCCCAATTTGGTTTAAGTTCATCTATTATTGTATCATATGGCTCATTTAAGTTATAATCCGGGTAACCAGCCATTGCTAAAATATCTCCAGTTTTCGGATTCATCACTATTATGTTTCCACCATCTGTACACTTATTATCTATACACGCTTCTTTCAAATATTTTTCTGCGATTCCTTGTATTGTAGCATCAATACTTAATACTAAATCATTTCCATCTGTTGCAGGTATATAATTTTCTCCTTCACCTTCAATCTCTCCTCCATTTGCATCTGTTACTTTTGTTATTCTTCCTTTTTCTCCTTGAAGTTCTTCTTCGTAAATTGCTTCTATTCCATCTAATCCTTGATTATCTGAGCCACAAAATCCAATAACTTGTGAGGCTAAACTATTGTAAGGATAATATCTTTTTGTATCTTCATCTATATTTATTCCTACGTCTATATTGTTATCTGCCATCCATATTCTTAATTCGTCTGCTTTTTCCTTGTCTACTCTTTTTGCTATCGTTTCTATAGAACTGTTTTTCTTTACTTTTTTTAAAACTGTTTCATAATCTAATTCAAAAATATTTGATAAAGCCTCTGCAACTTTTTCCTTATTTTCTTTTGATATGTTGTTAGGATTAACAGTTATTGTATTTACAGTACTACTTATTGCTAACACATTCTTCCCAGTAGCATCATATATCGTCCCTCTCCTTGGATTTATTTCTCTATCTAAGCTTTGTTGTTCTAATGCCATTTGTTTTAGCTTGTCACCATCTATAAATTGTATCCATGCGATTCTTACAATAAATAGAACTGCTAATATTATTACTAATATAAGGCATACTTTTAGCCTTCTTTTTCTGCTTATATCACTATTTTTTCCCTCTTGCTTAAATTTCTCTTCTTTAGCTTCTTTAATTTGCTTTTTATACTTTTTATTCTGATTATTCTCAAACTTCTTCTTTAGTTTCTCTATGCTCTCTACATTCTTTTTCTCCTTTTTTATTTTATTTATTTCCGTTTTATCAAACCTAGATTTTAGTGGTTTCTCTATTTTTTTCTTTTGCCTAAATCTCTCTTTCCCCATAATAGCTAAACCCATCCCTTCTTAAGCACCACCATACCTACATATTCAAACGAGTGCTAAGAAAAAATTTTATTAAACGACGAACTGTGATTGGAGAAGATTTAGAAAATCTTAACTAATTTTATGGAAAGAGTTCATCTTTGATGGAAGGGTGCCATAAAATTAGTTTAGATTTATTTAATCTTCGTATTGAGCTGAGGAGTGCAAATAAAATCTTTTCTTAGCACTCGTTTGTAAAAATATTCCTAAAATAATTGTATTCATACAAATAAAAAAAAGACTAAAATATTTAAATAATATCCTTAGTCTTTTTTATTTCCCTAATAGGGTATCTAATAATTGTTCTAACCAGTTTTTTTCTTCTCCAATTACTACTTCTTCGCTGGCTGGTTCTACATAGTCTTGTTTATCTAAACTAACATAAACTTTTTGACTATTATCTAACTTTTGCATACCTAAATTTTTTTCGGCCATTTTTTCTATATTAGATAAATTTAAACTATTCTCTAGATTTACCTTTAATTGTTCATTTTCCTTTTGTATTGCTGCTAAGTTTGATTTTAATTTTTCATTTTCATTAAAACTTTCATTTATTAGTGAGTTTCTATAACTTATAACAACAAAACTAGCAAATATTAATCCTATATATATAACTGTTTTAATTTGATCTTTTATATGTCTTTTATGTTGTATTTTTTCTTGTTTTTTCTTAATAACTGTAGATTTCCTTTTAGAATATGGATTTTTTATTGGTTCATATTCTGGTTCTAATTTTCTTGGGCTAGTTTCATATTGGTATCTATTATACCTGTAATTTGCCATAAGTTATTCTCACCTCTTTTCTTATCAAAAGTTTATTAATTTTTAGATATTCTTTCAAATATTCTTAACTTAGCACTTTTACTTCTAGCGTTTTCGTCTTGTTCTTCTTTAGTTGGTAATATTGGCTTTTTAGTGATAATTTTGCCATAAGATTTATAACCACATACACAATATGGTAAATCTTTTGGACAAGTGCATCTTCCTTCTGCTTCTATAAATGCTTCTTTTACACTTCTATCTTCTAATGAATGAAATGTAATTATAGCTAGTCTTCCATGTTCTTTTAATAATTTTATTGCTTCTATTGTAGTATTATATAATGGATCAAGTTCATTATTTACTTCTATTCTAATTGCCTGGAAAGTTCTTTTTGCCGGATGTCCATCATTTTGTTTGGATTTTGGAATAGAATTTTTTATTATTTCTACTAGTTCATTGGTTGTTTCAATTCTTTTAATCTTTCTTTGTTTACAAATATTTTTGGCAATTATTTTATAAAATCTCTCTTCACCATATTTATATATAATATCTGCTAATTTTTCCTCTGGATATTCATTTATTATTTCTTCTGCTGTTAACTTTTGAGTTTTATCCATCCTCATATCTAGTTTAGCATCTCCAATATAGCTAAATCCTCTATTTCTTTCATCTAGCTGATAAGAAGATACTCCTAAATCTAGTAAAATCCCATCTACATTTTCTATACCTAATTCTGTTAATATTTCATATAAATTGTCATGATTTCCATGAACATATTTTACATTTTTATATTTTTCAAGTCTTTTCTTTGCTGCTTCTAACGCCTCTTCATCTCTGTCAATTCCTATAAGTAGTCCTTTTTCTGATAATCTTTTTAGAATTTCTTCACTATGGCCTGCACCTCCGAAGAGTTCCGTCTACATATATACCATCCGGATTTATATTTAATCCTTCAATAACTTCATTTAATAATACTGGTCTATGTTTAAACTCCAAATTGCACACCTCATAGTAAAAAATTTATTATAGCATAAGCAGTTGGTATAAAAATATACCAACTGTATGCCTGTCCTTAGATTACCCTTATTTAGGTAGTTTTTCTTTTGTTTGTTAGTTATCTTTAGTTCTTTAATACTCTATTTTTAGTTACTATATATGTATAAACAATCAATATTTTATCTTTTGAGAATCAAAATATCTTTTGTTTAATTAAAGCTTTTGTTTTATCTTTTAATTTAATTTTTTCTTTTGTATTCTCTCCTTTATTTTTTCTTTAGTAAAATTTTATCTTTTGTAAGCTTGTCTTTTGTATTTTTTCTTTTTATCTTTTGTTAGATTTTAAATTTTATTACTACTTTTTTATCTTTTGTAAACAAATGAGGTCTGATATCTTTTGTGCTTTAAAATTTTATCTTTGGTTTTCTATATAAACTTTAAAAAAGTTATATACCTAACATTGTCATATTTTCTGCTATCTCATCAGCTGAAATATTTTCATCACTATTGTATTTTTTCCATTTTTCTTTGTTCCAAATTTCAATTCTAGTACCTACACCAATTATTGCAACTTCTTTTTCCATCTCTGCATATTCTCTTAAGTTACTTGCAGTTAAAAATCTACCTTGTTTATCTATTTCGCATTCTGTGGCACCAGATAAGAAAAATCTTACAAAGTCTCTTGCGTTTTTATTTGTAAGTGGAAGTGTTTTTAATTTTTCTTCAAAGTTATTCCATTCATTTTGTGAAAATCCAAACAAGCACCCATCTAATCCTTTAGTTATTATGAACTTTTCTCCTATATCTTCTCTTAGCTTTGCAGGCATTATTAATCTACCTTTTGCATCTAAAGAATGTTCATATTCACCGATAAGCACTTTGTTTCACCTCTTCTCATTTTCTAACCACTTTTTACCACTTTACTCCACTTCAATTAGATTTTAATACAAGTATTTAGAAAAAGCAAGTATTTTTCACAATTTTTTTAATATTTTTTATATTTTTTTCTAATCTATAGTTGTGCTTGTTTTTCCTGTTCCTACAACTGCCTCTTGTAGTGCTCTCCACGTATTGCATCCAACAATTCCATCTGCAGTCAATCCTACCGATGACTGATAACTTCTCACTGCGTTTTGGGTAGCTGCACCAAAAATTCCATCAAGACCACCAGTTCTATATCCTAATGTGTTTAAGTCATCTTGTGCTATTAAAACATAATTACTTAAACTTCCTCTTTTTAGTAACGGATATCCTCCACTTGAACAAGCTGGTGTACCGAAATCTTCGATCAAAATGTACCCATGTAGGTGTGAGAGATATTGGTTCCACAAAACTCCATACACCCGAGTTATTTGCTGAATTCCATAATCTTGTTCTTTGAGATTGAGAAAGTCTTTGTCCTACATCAAAAGCAGTACCTGCATAGTGTTGTGATTATGCCTACACAGTTGAACCACTTTTTTATCATGCGAAAGATAATTGTTTTTGACGTCGTTACATTTCGCTTTAAATTCAGTCAACGTACAAAAGTACGTCTCTTGAATTTAAACCTCATGTGCCTAGTCAAAATTCAATTCTTTTTCGCATTCGTCTTCTTTTTCTCACTTTTCATTATATTATTTTATTTATATCTATTTTTAGTTCAAATTTTGCTGATTTATCATGATAAATATAAATTTTATCAATTAGCATATTTAGTATCGCTTTATCTGGTACTTCCGCTTCTATAATTTGATTAAAATA
>CALXVB010000026.1 GCA_944391855.1 uncultured Clostridia bacterium
TTGGAACATTAGATTATTTTGAGGATTATGCATCAAAATGTGAATATGAACTAGGAGAAAATGAAAATGGTAGAAAACTAACTAGAATACCAGAAAATAGCAGATATATAAAAAGTGAAGAAATCTTATATGAAATAAGGAAAATCCAACAAGATGCAGTTTTACAAGAAAGTATAGAGAGCAATTTGGCAAGAGAAAGAGGATTGCAAAATGCCAAAGAATTTTTGCAAACAAAAGAAGGTGGGAAACAATTTGCAAGATTTGAATTTTCACAAGATAAATATTCTAATGGAGAAACAACACTGCAAATTTTAGAAGATAATATTGAACCAGATAATTTGTATTTACTAGATGAGCCAGAGGTTTCATTATCCCCACAAAACCAAGTACAACTTGCAGAAAAAATAAATAAAATGGCAAGATATTTAGGTGTTCAATTTATAATTGCAACTCATTCGCCATTTATGTTAGGAATTCTAAATGCTAAAATATATAATTTAGATACAAAAGATTATAAAGTTCAAAAATGGAGTGAACTTGAAAATGTAAGATACTTTTATGAATTTTTTAGAAATAGAAAAAATGAGTTTAAAAAATAGAATTAACGAATTAAATAGGAGTGGAATCTATGATAAAAGCGATATTTGTAGATATTGACGGGACATTAAGGGATAGTAATAGAAATTTGTCAGTAAAAACAATAGAAACAATAAAAAGGGTAAGTGAAAAAGGAATATTAGTTATATTATGTTCTGGAAGACCAAGAAAATATACAGAACAAATAAGTAGAGAATGTTTTGCAAGTAAATATATTATTACATCAAGTGGTGGAAACATATATGATTATGAACAAGACAAAATCTTATATGTTAATGAAATGAATAAGGAAGCTATCATAAAATTATATGAAATTGCCAATCCAGAAGATGTTAGATTTATTATGAATGTTGAAGAAGGAAGAGTAGTAAATAAAGTAAAACATCCAGATCAAGAAACACAATTAGAAGAAGATATAAGAGAGTTTGCATATAAAAATGATGTTGTTCAATGTACTATTGCAGATAGTAATTTTGATAAAATAAAAAATTTGATACCTAAAATTGAAAAAGTAGAAAATGTAGAAATAAAGAATAGGCATAAAAGTTTATTAGATGCAAAATTTAAGGATGATAAAACCATATTTTGTGATATTGCAAACATAGATTCCAATAAAGGAAATGCAGTAAAAAAATTGTTGGGAATTTTAAATATAAAAAAAGAAGAAACTATTGCAATTGGTGATGATATGAATGATTTATCAATGTTTGAACAAGTAGGATATAAAGTAGCTGTTGATAATGCGATTAATATTGTTAAAGAAAATGCTGATGAAATTATATTATCCAATGATGAAGACGGTGTTGCAGTATTTTTAGATAAAATGCTAAAAGAAATGGAGGAAAATTAACATGGAAACATTAGAAGAATATTTAGACTTCGCAAAAGATATAGCGAAACATGCTGGTGAAGTAATGATGAAATATTTTAAACAGAATAATGGTGCAAGTTATAAAGGAGATAAGACTATTGTAACACTAGCAGACACAGAAATAAATTCATACTTAATAAAACAAGTTAAAGAAAATTACCCTTCTCATTGTGTAGATGGAGAGGAAGAACAATTTGGTAAAAGTGATTATGTATGGGTATGTGATCCAGTTGATGGAACAGCAATGTATGCTAGACATATTCCAGTAGCAGTATTTTCACTAGCATTAGTTATAAAAGGAGAATCAAAAGTTGGAGTAGTTTTTGATCCATTTACAGATAGTTTATATACTGCTATACGAGGAAAAGGAGCATATAAAAATGGAGAAAAGATAACTGTAAATGATTATGAATTAGATGATATGAAAACGGTATGTCATTATGATTTATGGCCAGAAGCGGACTATAATATATCTAAAGTATTGCAAGAATTAGGTAATAAAACATATATTATTGGATTAGGGAGTATTATAAGAGCTTGTATGTGTGTTGCTTCTGGAGATTTTACTTTTGCTATTTTTCCAGGTACAAAACATAAAAATTGTGATATTGCAGCAGTCAAAGTAATTGTAGAAGAAGCAGGTGGAACAGTTACAGATTTATTTGGAAATGAACAAAGATATGATGAAAGTATAAATGGAGCAGTTATTAGTAATGGAAAAGTACATAATGAAGTAACTGAAACAGTAAAGAAATATTTAAAAGATAGAAAATAACCAAATATTAATAGGAGGAATTTGAAATGGAAAATTATTTTGTAATACATGGAAGTTTTGGAAGTCCATTTGGAAATTGGTTTAGTTGGTTATATGATTTTATAGAAGATGAAGGAAAACAAGTATATGTACCAGACTTTCCAATAGGGGTAGGATATCAAAATTATGAAAATTGGAGAGGATTACTTAAATATTATTTAGATTTAGGATTAATCAATGAAAATACTACAATTATAGGACATAGTATTGCACCAGTATTTATATCAAAATTTTTAGTTGAAAATAAAGTAAAAGTTAAAAAATTAATATTTGTATGTGGATTTAATAATTATTTAGGAATAAATGAAGAATATGATAATGTTAATGAATCAATGTATTTTGATAACTTAGAAGATGTGAAAAAGTATGCAAATGAAATAATTTGTTTCTATTCGGATAACGATCCATATGTAAGATATGAAACTGAAAAAGATTTTGCAGATAAGATTGCAATGGAACAAGTTTTTATTCCTAATGCAGGACATATCAATAGTGAAAGTGGATATGATACTTTTGAAGATGTAGTGAGTTATTTATAAGATTATATTACGAAAAAATCGAAAAATTCGTAATAAAGAAAATTATATTACGAGAAAATGCTAATATTCGTAATATAGAAATCAAATATGTTATAAATATCGTAAATAAAGAAAAAATTAAAAAACTGTAGCTTATATATTTCTATATAAGCTACATTCTAAATCATAACTGCTTACCAAAGTAAGCCTTCTCAGTCATCTAATTAAATAGATTTCTTATTAATTAAATGATACTATATTTTTATGTAAAAATCAAGAATTTTATGCAAAAAATTATTAATTTTACAAATTATTTTTTGCAGGTTTATATTTAAAGAGATCAGAGTCTAAAAAAGCTTTTGATATATTATCCAAATCGATTCCTTTAATATTTCCCTTTTTCTTTGAGAAATCTATTCTTTCAATACTTATTGGATTAATATTAAAAATATTAACCCACCTTCTCATCGATTTAAAATTATATATTTTGCTAAGTTCTACATATGTTTTACTGGCCAATTGTTTTTCAGTTGGTTGTTTACTTGTGATAGGTAAAACTAGCAATGTTTTTCCACCGTTTTTTAGAACTACAGCAGGATGTCTACCACTAAACTCTTCACCTATATTAAATCCAAATTCAACCCAAACTACATCACCACGAATAATGCATTCTTTTGATTTTTCTATAAATTTTGGAGAATTGATAATAATTTTTGTTTTCTTATCAACCCATTCAAGATAATCTTTAGGTGTATTTCGTTTATTAGAGAAATCTTCATCTTTATGTATGTCATAATATTTATCTAAAGTATTTTTGGTTGTATTTAAAACATTTAATAATTCTTGCATATATCAAACATCCTTTCGCGACAACATTATATCATAAATATGTAAAAAAGCAATAGTTTTTAACAAAAAATAAAACTTTTGTTCTAGTATAAAAGACACAGATTGTGATGTTGAGAAAAATGTCGATTTATGTTATACTTGAAATATTGAAAAGTATGTGGAGGGGTTATATGAAATTGACAAAGCAATCAAAAACAAGTAACTTTTGTACTAAAAAATGAAAGTAAAATAAATTATGAAGATTATCTACAGACAAGCAACGATATTAGTCAAAAAAATCTACAGATGAGCGACCACACATGTAGAATGTGTGTCTATTCTTAAGTTAAAGGAAACTATTGAAAAATAAAGAAAAATGAGATGCTTCTAACTACTCAAAAAAACATCTAAAAAAGACTTAAAAATGATAAAATTTATTAAAATTTTATAAAAAACAAATTTAATATTGATAATAGGAAACATGTTCCCATAGTCCATATAAAGATAAATTTTTAAAGACATCAAATTAAAAACAATTGGTGTCTTTTTTGTATATAAAAATTAGAAAGAGGTGTTTATCATGTCAAATAAAAAAATACATGAGAGGTACAACCTTCCTACAATAGATGACTTTTTTGAAAATACACATGGGAGTTATATGGGAAGAGTAGAAAAAATAAATTTAAGTAAAATACAAGAATTTAAAAATCATCCATTTAAAGTCAAAGATGACGAGCAAATGGAAAGTTTAGTGGAGAGTATAAAAGAAAATGGAGTATTAAATCCAATTATAGTAAGACAGATAGAAGATGGTAATTTTGAAATTATATCAGGCCATAGAAGAAAAAGAGCAGTAGAGTTTGTTACTTATGAATAATGAACTAACAAAATATTTAGAAACAATTGAAAATGAAGCAAAAATGATAGTCAAAAAATCAATTAAGGCGATGTGTATAAAAGAAAACATTACAGAAAAATTAAAAGAAAATGACCAAATGGAATGGGTAAAGAAGATGAATCAGTTTAAAAATATTGCAGAAGAAATAGTAATGAAAGAGTTAATATTTGTATAATTTTAGGAGGAGAATATGTGATTTTACCAAGCAGAATTAATAAAAAATATTTGGATTATAATGTTAAAAAATATTGAAGAAAATATAAGAGATGATATATAATATCATTTAAGAGGTGAAAATAATGCGAGATATAAGAATAGAAAAATTAGCAAGTAATTTATTAAGCCATTCTGTTAAGCTACAAAAAGGTGAGAAAATATTAATAGAAATAATAGGAATGGATGCAATTCCTTTAGGAAAAGAATTAATAAGGCAAGCAGAAAATATAGGTGCTCTTCCTTTTTTTAATATAATAGATTATGAAATAATGAGAGAAATGCTTATAAATGGAACGGAAGAACAAATGCAAATTTATGCAAAACATGATTTACAAAGAATGAAAGATATGGACGCATATATTGGAGTTAGGGCAAGTACAAATACAGCAGAGTTAAATGGAGTTACAACAGAAAAAATGGAAATGTATAATAAATATTATACTATGCCTGTACATTTTGAAGAGAGAGTAAAACATACAAAATGGTGTATTTTAAGATATCCAAATGCATCAATGGCGCAAATGAGCAATATGAATACAGAAACCTTTGAAGATTTTTACTTTAATGTTTGTACACTAGATTATGATAAAATGTCAAAAGCTATGGATCCTTTAGTAAATTTAATGAATAAAACAAAAAATGTTCATATAATAGGAGAGGGGACAGATCTAACATTTAGTATAGAGGGAATACCAGCTGAAAAGTATATGGGGACATTTAATATACCAGATGGAGAAGTTGCAACTGCGCCAGTGAAAAATAGTGTAAATGGATATATAACATATAATACAGAAACAAGATATAATGGGGTATTGTTTAACAATATAAGATTTGAATTTAAAGATGGAAAAATAGTTAAAGCTACATCAAATAAAACGAAAGAACTTAATGAAATTTTAGACACAGACGAAGGTAGCAGATATATTGGAGAATTTGCTTTAGGGCTAAATCCATATATAGAAAAGCCAATAGGAGATACATTGTTTGACGAAAAAATAAAAGGCAGTTTTCATCTTACACCAGGAGATAGTTTAGAAGAAAGCGATAATGGTAACCGTTCAAGTATTCATTGGGATATAGTAAATATTCAAACACCAGAATATGGTGGAGGGGAAATATGGTTTGATGATGTCTTAGTGAGAAAAGATGGCATTTTTGTACTGGACGAATTGAAACCATTAAATCCAGAAAATTTGATTTAAGTTTTGATTATTATACAAGCATTAACTGACAGCAAAATTCAAATAAATGGTTAATAACAAGGAGAAAAACAATGAACAAGATTATTCCAAAAAAATTAAATATAGGAGATGAAATAAGAGTTATTGCACCTTCTAGAAGTATGTGCATATTAAATGATGAGGTTATAGAAACTGCAAAAAGAAGATTAGAAAATATAGGGTTTAAAGTAACATTGGAAAAAAATGTTTTGAATTCAATAGGAGAAGATTATAATTGTGCTAGTATAGAAGATAGAATAGAAGATTTACACGAAGCCTTTAAAGATAAAAATGTAAAAGCTATATTAACAGTAATAGGTGGCTACAACGTAAATCAAATATTAGATTATATTGATTATGATTTAATAAAAGAAAATCCTAAAATTATTTGTGGCTTTTCTGATATTACCGTATTAACAAATGCAATCTATGCTAAAACAGGAATGATAACTTATTCAGGACCTCATTTTTCTAGTTTTGGAATGAAAAAAGGATTTGAATATACGGAAAAATATTTTAGAAAAATGCTTATGCAATCTGAAAGCATAGAAATTGAAAGTTCTGATGAATGGAGTAATGATAGTTGGTTTAAGAACCAAGAAAATAGAACATTTATAAGAAACGAAGGTATGAAAATAATAAATAAAGGCGAAGCAGAGGGAAGAATAATTGGTGGAAACTTATGCACCCTAAATTTACTACAAGGAACAGAGTATATGCCAGATTTAGAAGAAACAATATTATTTCTGGAAGATGATGGATTAGTAGATAAAACATTTAATAAAGAATTTGACAGAGATTTACAATCGCTTTTGCACTATGCCAAAAATAAAAATATAAAAGCCATTGTAGTTGGTAGGGCAGAGAATAATTGTGAAATGAATGATGAAAAATGGGCAAGAATTTTTAAAAGTAAAAAAGAATTAGATAATATTCCTATTGTAATAAATGCTAATTTTGGACATACTACTCCAATTTTTACTTTTCCGATAGGTGGATACGCAAAAGTAAAAGCAAATAAAGAAATAAAAATCGAAATAAAAGATTAATAAAAATAAAGATGTCTTTTAACAACATGCAAGACAAAACTAGGTGTTTTTTGTAAGCAAACACTACATGTAGAGTGTATAGCGGTGCTAGAACTAAAATAGTATACATTGTAAAGTTATGATTTGATTCAATAAATGCATTAAAATTAATTGTTTTAGAAAAGGTAAAAGGACCTAATGGATTTTCAACAAAAGATAATATTAATAAATATAATTTGAAAAATAAATCATTCTAATAAATTACAAAGGAGGAGTATGTATGTTAGAAAATATTCAAGTTTTATGTCATAGTAGTATTAAAATAAATGAAGGAAAGGTAATCTATTTTGATCCTTTTAAGATAAATGAAAATTATAATGATGCAGATATAATATTTATAACACATGATCATTATGACCATTATTCAGAAGAGGATATTGATAAAGTAATAAAAAAAGACACAGTTATAGTTGTACCAGATGGAATACAAACTAAATTATTAAAAAAAGGAATAAAAAGTGCCAATATAGTTATTGTTGAACCAGAAAAAACATATATGACCCAAGGAATTAAATTTGATACAGTACCTGCATATAATACGAATAAGGCTTTTCATCCTAAAGAAAATGGATGGATTGGATATATATTAGAGATAGATAATATTCGTTACTATATAGCAGGAGATACAGACATAACAGAAGAAAATAAAAAAGTGAAATGTGATATTGCATTTGTTCCGGTAGGTGGAACATATACAATGAATTTTAAAGAAGCAGCAGAGTTAGTAAATGAAATAAAGCCTAAAATAGCTGTACCAATCCATTATGGAAGTATTGTAGGAACAAACGAGGACGCTATAGAATTTGAAAGATTATTGAATCCAGAAATAAAATGTAAAATATTGATGAAATAATAAATTGAAAATGTAATATTTAATAAAATATTCATATTTTAGACAATAAATATATTTTAGACAATAAATATATTTTCTATTGAAAATCCGTATTTTTTATAGTATAATTTTAAAAAAGTTGTAAGGGAGGGCATAATTATGCGGAAACCGTTTATGGTAGAATTTACAGGAACTCCAGAGGCTGGTAAAACTACTACTATAAAAAATATTGCAAACAAGCTTATTGACATTGGATATAAAGTAGTTGTTTTACAAGAATCGGCAGAAAAATTACCACAAGAAATTCCTAAAGGCATTTGGAATGCAAATTTATGGATGCATTTCCAAACAACAGCAGAAATTTTGCGGACTAGCTATATACAAGCAGATATTATCTTAATAGATAGAGGCTTAATAGATAGTAACTTTTACGGAAAAAAGTTTTTGTGGGAAGGAGTTATTACAGAAAAACAATATGAAAAATTTAGAGAAATGTTTATTGACGAGCTATTTCCAGACTTTGTAATAGCATTAACTGTTTCACCAGAAACAGCGATTAAACGAAGAGGAAGGATCGGACATTTGGTAAGCGAAGACTATATTGGTAGATATAATGATTTTTTTATGAGGTATTATAATGAAATTACCTGTAAAAAAGCTATTATAGATACTGGAGATCTAGACGTATACCAAATGAATGATAAAATATTTGGAATCATATTGGAAAATTTACCATAAGTAAAAAACATGTGCAGAAATATACATTTCTGCACACAAATTTATATAAAGGAAAGTGATAATTATATGTTTATAGATTTAATAAAGGATATATGCAATAGAAATAAAAAAGTTGCTATGTTTATAGATATGGATGGAACGATAGTAGAATATAAAATTTATGGAAATGAGGAGAGTTTAATAAAAGCACATGAAAACCTACTAAATGAGAAACCAGTATTGCCAATAATAGAAATATTAAAGGAGATAAATAAAATAGAAAATATTGACCTATATATTTTATCTTTATCAAAGAGAACTAGAATAAAGGAAGAGAAAAAGATATGGTTAAATAAACATATGAATTTTATACCTTCAGACAGATGGATTATACTTGATAAGGAAGCAGGAGAATATAATTCGGAAAATAGAAACTATGTAAAGTATGAACAAATTGAGAAAAAACTAAAAGAGTATGATTATGCAATATTACTAGATGACGACCATAAGGTCTTAAAACAGACGAGAGAAAATTTACATGATAGAGGAGAGGTATTTCATATATCTTCAGCACTAGTATAATAGAAATTCAATATAGAGGTAGTAATAAATGAAACTAGAAGAATTACAAAAAGAATATGATAAACTGCAAATACAATATGGTGCAAAAGAATTAGACTCTATATACAATGGGGGATGCATAAAAAATCCAGATATATGTTTTGTATTTATGAATCCTACAGGAAGGAATATTGCAGCCAATAAAGCATGGAAAGGTATAAAATCACCATGGATAGGAACTAAAAATATATGGGATTTATTCTATAGTTTAAATCTAATGGATGAAGAAATATACAGTAAAATAAAGAAGATTAAAGGAAATGAATGGACAGAAGAATTTGCAAAAGAAGTGTATAAAGACGTAGAAAAACATAAATATTTTATTACTAATCTCGGAAAATGTACCCAAATAGATGCAAGAGAATTACAAAATAGTGTTTATGAAAAGTATTTAGATTTATTAAAACAAGAAATTGAAATTGTAAATCCTAAAGTAGTTGTTCTATTTGGAAATCAAGTAAGTTCGATAGTATTAGAACAAAAAATATCTGTATCACAGTGCAGAAAGAAGTTATTTAAACATAAAATAAATAACAAAGAATATAATTTCTATGCAGTATATTATCCAGTAGGAAATGGCAGATTTAATATAGATAAATCAATAGAAGATATTAAATATATAATGAATAATATATAAAAAATAAAGAGTAGCAAGTTTTATTAAGGTTAATTGAAAAGTTAAATGCAATTTCGAAAAAGTAAGTGCAATTTACCTCAAAAGTGCAATTTTTAACGTCAAGTGAAAAGTTAAATGCAATTCTGTAAAGTAAAAGCAATTTGTACGATTAAATGCAGTTTAAAAGCAATATTTTTATCTTAAAGTATTGCTTTTTTCTAGTTTATTTTGTAAAATTAAAGTATAAATTCAGGAAAACTTGCATAACAAACAAGCCAAATTGCATTTGATTTTTTTAGAGTAAAACTAAAAGCTATTTGACTCTAGTTTGTAAAATATTTAATTATGCAAATGTTTTTGGTTAATGTTTAATATTAATTGTTTAGAAAAGGCGAGGAGTGGTAGTAACCTCGTCTTTGGCTATCTTTTGTATATTTAATTTCTTTAATATATTTTCACCATACAAAAATGAAAATACTTCATAATGTGTCTTTCCACCAAGTGATTTCCTTGGTGTTGAGTTAATATGATTATAAAAATGTCTTATAGAAAAATAGTATATAATTGCTATATTATTTCATACTAAAAGAAAATTAAAATATATGAAAGGAAAAATAATTATGAAAAAAATTTTATACAATGCCAGCTTTATAACATTAGAAGATACTGTTGAAGATGAAAAGATTGAAGCAATATATATTGAAAATGATAGAATTAAAAAAATAGGTAAAAAAGATGAAATATTATCTTTAAAGGATGATGAAACAGAAGTTATAGATTTATCAGGAAAAACAGTAATGCCTTCCTTTATAGATGCACATAGTCATTTTTTTGCAGTAGCTAATGATTTATCACAAGTAAATTTAAATGAATGTAAAAGTTTTAATGATATACAAAATGCGGTAATAAGATATGTTAAAAATAATAAAATAGAAAAGGACCAATGGATTATTGCTAATAATTATGACTATAATAATTTAAAAGAAGGGAGAAATATTACAAAAGAAGAATTGGATAAAATTTTACCTAACAATCCAATAGTTATTAAACATAAGTCTGGACATAATGGAGTGTTAAATTCAAGAGGACTAGAAATGTTAAACATATCAGAAGATACTCTTTCACCAGAGGGAGGAAGGATTGAAAAGGTAGATGGAAAACTTACTGGATATTTAGAAGAAAACGCATTTATTGAAAATATAAAGAGAATTCCTATGAAAAAAGAAGAAGAAATGTTAAATAATATAAAAAAAGCACAAGAAAAATATGCTTCTTATGGAATAACAACAGTTCAAGAAGGTTATCTTTCAAAGGAACTAATACCAATATATAAAAAGATAATAGAAAAAAATGTTTTAGACTTAGACGTTGTAGCATATATAGAAGAAAAAAGTATAGATTTAATAAAAAAAGATTTTAAAGAAAATATAAAAAAATATAGTAATAACTTTAAAATAGGTGGAATTAAAATATTTTTAGATGGATCTCCACAAGCTAGAACAGCGTGGATGAGAACTCCATATATAAATGATAAAACAGTAGAAGAAAAATACTATGGATATGGAACTATGAAAGATAGTCGAGTAGAAGAAGCAATAAAAAAAGCATATAATGCTAATTTACAAATTTTAGCTCATTGTAATGGAGATATGGCGGCAGAGCAATATATTAATTGCATAGATAATTTAGAAAAAGCAGGAAATAAAATAGAAAAAATAAGACCAGTGTTAATACATGGACAATTATTAGATATAGACCAATTAGACGAGGTAAAAAGATTAGGAATAATTCCATCATTTTTCGTAGCGCATGTATATTATTGGGGAGACGTACACATAAAAAATTTTGGATTAGAAAGAGCAGAAAAAATAAGTCCGGCAGGAAGTAGTAGCAAAAGAAACATATTATATACATTTCATCAAGACTCTCCTGTAATAGAACCAAATATGTTTGAAACAATTTGGTGTGCTGTAAATAGAAAGACAAAGGAAGGAAAAACATTAGGAGAAAATGAAAAGATAAGTGTTATAGAAGCAATTAAAGCACTTACTATAAATGCTGCATATGAATATTTTGAAGAAAAGGACAAAGGAAGTATAAAAGAAGGAAAACTTGCAAATCTAATAGTGATAAATAAAAATCCACTAAAAGTTAATAAAGATGAGATAAGGGATATTAAAGTTTTAGAGACTATTAAAAACGGAAAAACAATATATAAATTGAATTAACTAATTATTTATTGAATCTCCATTTGAATTTAATAATTAAGTTATACTAAAAGATTGAATATATTAAATAATTATGATATAATACAAATGTTCGTGCAAGATGCAAAAATATATATATTTATTAATTGTGAGGATGAGATTAGTGAAAAAATTAGAAGATTATAAATCGGGTCAGTATATAAAGCTAAATGATTATAAAGCATTCCTACCTAGTAAAATAAATTATAATTGGGGATGGGATGATACAAAATTAGATAAATTATTGGCGGAAGCAAATAGACAAATAGGAGAATTAAACGCATATTCATTGTTAATACCAAATGTAGATTTATATATAAAGATGCATGTAAGAATTGAAGCTAACAAATCAAGTAGAATTGAAGGAACAAAAACAACTGTAGAAGAGGATTTATCAGATATAATAGATATTAATCCCGAAAAAAGAGATGATTGGGAAGAAGTACAAAATTATGTAAAAGCTATGAATTATGGTGTAGAAAAGATAAAAAAGGGTTTTCCAGTATGTAGTAGATTAATAAGAGAATTGCATAAAATATTGATGCAAGGAGTTAGAGGAGAGCATAAAACACCTGGAGAATTCAGAAAATCTCAAAATTGGATAGGAGGAAGTATGCCAAGTAATGCTATATATGTTCCACCTCCACATACAGAGATTGCAGAGTGTTTAACAGATTTTGAAAAATTTATAAATAATGAAGAGATAGATACGCCAGATTTAATAAAGATTGCAATTTTACATTATCAATTTGAATCAATACATCCATTTTTAGATGGTAATGGAAGAATTGGAAGATTATTGATACAATTATATATTCAAAGTAAGGGAATACTTGAAAAATCTTGTTTATATATTTCTAATTATATAGAGAAGAATAAAGACACATATTACGACATGTTAACAAGAGTGAGAATTCATAATGATATAATAGCATGGATTAAATTTTTTTTAGAAGCTGTTATAGAAACTTCAAAAACAGCAAAAGAAAAATTTAGAAATGTAGTTGAATTTACAATGGAAATGGACAAAATTGTATTGGATTTGCCAGTAAAACCAGAAAATGCAAAGAAAGTTATAGACGTATTGTATAATGAACCCGTAATTAATAGAAAAAAATTATGTGATTTAACAGAGATAAAAGAGGGGACTATAAAAAATGTTGTTAATTGTTTATTAGAAAGAAACATTATTATAGAAATGACTGGATATAGTAGAAATCAAATTTTTAATTTTCAAAAGTATATGGATTTGTTTTTGAAATAAAAATTATAGGCCAAAAAGAGTGAAAAAATTGACCGATGAAAATTTATAGGTCAAAAAAGGCAAAAAAATTGACCGATAGAAATTTATAAAAAATATAAAATTTTTGTGGAGTAAAATATGAACATAAAATATATTGGTATATTATACGGTATAAATGATGAAGATATTTGCAAAATAAAGCAGAAAAATATTAAAATAGAAAGAAAACTTTATTCAAATATAGAATTAATAAATAAATATGACTCTATAAAGATAAATAATAACCTGCTTTTTAGGTTTGATACTATTAAAGGAAAAAATATTTGCTATGAGATAACATATGAAAAAAATTATGATATAGGAAAAACAGATGAAGAAATACAAAACGAAATATTTGAAATATATAGATATTGTAAAGAGACAATACAATTTATTAATATGTATTTAGGAAAGTCTATTTTATTAGATTATGCTAATACTTATGTAGACAATAAAATCAACTCGACATTTTCAGATAATTCAGGCGGAACTTATGAAGAACATTCATTTGAAAAATATATATGTGAAGAAATAAACCAAGAAGAAAAAGAATATTTTTTGCAGAACTTTGTAGAATTATTTCAAAACATGAAAAAAAACGAATATTTAATGTTAATAAATGAAATATATGATTCAAATTTGTACACTTCAAATTTTAGAATGCTATTTATAAATTTTACTACTTGTTTAGAAATTTTATTAGTAGCTGGAAAATCAGAAATAGTATATAAAATTGCAAGAGGAATTGCAGTATTACTTTCAACTTCTAAAGAGGAAGGAAACCAATTTTTTGAGCAAATGAAAGATTTATACGATATGAGATCCAAACTTATACATGAGGGAAAATATGATGACAAAAAATTTATAAAAAAATATAAAATTGAGCCTATAATAGCCCTTAAAAATATAACGAATAAGGCTGTTAGAAAAGCTATAAAATTAAATATGAATAAAAAAGAATTGATTTTACTAATTAATGAAAGTGGATATGGAGAATTAGAAAAAATATGAAATAAATTAGTGCATATAAATTATGCTTGAAATAAAATCTAAAAATACAAAGGGGTAAATAAGATGACAAACTTTTTAATTAAACTATTTATAAAAGATAAAGATAATGTACAAGATAGAAATGTAAGAGAAAAATACGGTATGTTATCAAGTATTACAGGAGTTATAGTAAATATACTATTATCAGTATTTAAACTAATTATTGGTGCACTTGCAGGTTCGATGTCAATTATATCGGATGCATTAAACAACATATCAGATGCAGGTTCATCAATAGTTACAATGATAGGATTTAAAATGTCACAAAAAAAGGTAGATAGCGATCATCCATGGGGTCATGGAAGAATGGAATACATAAGTGCATTTTTTGTAGATATTTTAATTATACTAGTTGGATTTGAATTATTACAAAGTTCTGTAGAAAAGATAATAAACCCAGAATTACCAAATATAAATAATGTAACAATAATATTATTAGTAGTAGCAATACTTGTAAAATTATGGCTATTTGTATTTTATAAAAAAATAGCAAAAACTATTTCTTCAGCTGCAATTAAAGGCAATGCTTATGATAGTATATCTGACTCAATTTCAACATTGGCAGTACTTGTTTCAGCTTTAGTTGCTAGATTTATGGGAGTTTCTATAGATGGTTATGTTAGCTTATTAGTATCTGTATTTATACTAATAACAGGATTTAAAGCATTAAAAGAAATCATAGATATACTTTTAGGCATGAAACCAGACCCAGAATTTGTTAGTGATATAGAAAAGTTTGCTGTAAAATATGACACAATAGAAGGTATACATGATATTATGGTACATGACTATGGTCCAGGAAGGAAAATAGTTTCATTCCATGCAGAAGTTCCAGCAAATTCTGATATATGTAGAGCACATGACATTATAGATCAGATGGAACAGGATATATTTGAAGAGTTTGGTTGTATTACAACAATACACATGGACCCAATAGTTGTGGATAATGAAGAAATAAACAAGACGAGAAAAGAAACAGAAGAGATAGTAAAAGGAATAAATGAAAAGTTTTCAATACATGATTTTAGAATGACAGATGGAGGAGAAAGAGTAAATCTAATATTTGATTTAGTTGTACCAACAGATGAAAAAGTAAATGTAGAGGAAACTATTACAAAAATACAAAATGAAATACATAATAAAAATAAGAAATATTATGCTGTAATAAAGGTAGAACATTCTTATGTGTAGGAAACAGTTAATATATACAGCATTAGTTAAAATAAAAAATCGACGAACTAAAATAAAAATAGGAGATAGAAAATAAAGACTTAAATAAAATGAACGAAGTACAATATATACAAATAAATGATATAAATATTCCAATAGTTATACGAAGCTACAAAACTTCTAGACATTTAAAAATGTATTTTAAAGCAGATATTTTATACATAAGTAAGCCAAAATATATAAGCATAAAAAAAACATTAGAATTTGTGAAAGAAAATGAAGAATATGTGTATAACAGATATAAAAAAATAATTTCTTCAAATGATAAAAAGACAAAAGAGTGGACTACAGGAGAAAATTTCTATCTTAATGGAGAAGAATACATAATTAATATTAATGTAACAAATAGTAGTAAAGAATTAAAGAGAGTTAAGATAGAAATAAATATAGACAATGATAATAAAGTAATAAATATAGTATATCCAAAAGAATTAGATGAATTAAGCAGTAAAGAGAGAAAAGCATATTTAGATAAAGGAATGAAAAAACTTTTAAAGTATAATACAGAAATTCTATTAGAAAAAAGAGTTCCATATTGGAGTAAAATTACAAATATTCCATATAAAGAATTTAAAGTAAATGATGCAACAAGTAAATTTGGAAGTTGTATTCCTAGAACAAGAATTATGCATTTTTCTTCAAGATTAATAATGCTTCCAGAAAATGTAATAGATGGGATAATTGTTCATGAGCTATGTCATATAATATATCCAAACCATAGTAAGGATTTCTATAAATTAGTTAGAAAATATATGCCAAATTATGATGAAATAAATAAATGGCTAAAGAAAAATGGTGGAATTATAATGTTTTAAACCGTTTCAAAAGAAATGTGAAAGTTATGTGGATTTTAGCACTCTGACATTGACTTTGCTAAAAATAGGTATATAATAATATATGTAAAAAGAAAAACATACTTTTACATAAGATTAAATAAATAATCTTAATGGCTTACAAAAGGTGTCAACACATAAAAAAGAAAGGAAGTTGATAGTTATGATGATGATACCAAGAAAAAGAAATGAATTTGATTTATTGGATGAAATGTTTAATGATCCATTTTTCACAAGAGGTGAAAACAAACTAATGAAAACCGATATAAAAGAGAAAAAAGATCATTATGAGTTAGAAGTTGATTTGCCAGGATATGAAAAAGAAGACATTAAAATTGAACTTTCAGATGGATACTTAACAGTACATGCAAGCATGAATAAAACAGTTGATGACGAAAAAGACAGCAAATATGTTCATAAAGAAAGATATGTAGGAAATAGTTCAAGAAGTTTCTATGTAGGTGATGGAGTAAAAGAAGAAGATATTAAAGCAAGCTTTAAGAATGGTACATTAAAATTAACATTACCTAAAAAAGAACAAGAAAAATTAGATGAAAAGAAATATATAGACATTGAGTAGAAATATTGAATTAGTAAACAAGAAAGAAGAGATTATTTATTATACTAATAGATAATCTCTTCTTTTACATTATATAACTCTATTTCACCTCATTACACATAACAGTATATGCTCTTTCTTTTAAGTCTAGTATTGCTTCTTTTTTAGGAAGCAGTTTATTTGGATAAATTGGCTCTTTAACAACCAAAGTAATTGTAGTTTTAGGTTTTAAAATATCTAATAATCTTTTTTGTTTATTAAACTTAAATACCATTGGTACAATAGGTACATTATTTCTTACTGCAAAATCAAATGCACCATTTTTAAAACGTCTTATTTTATCATAATATGGCCATAATGAACCTTCTGGATAAAAATGTATTGTTTTGCTATTTTGTAAAAGATTATCTATCGAGTTCATAAAATTTTTAGTATACTTAATATCATTAGGTATTGGTACTGTATTTAGTAATTTTATAATCCTGCGCACAATAGGTATTTTAAAGTTATTCTCGAGCGAAGTGTAAAAAGTTTTCTTTGGCGAATTTGCAAGTCCAACCATTGTACAGTCCATTGGATGCACATGGTTTGATATTGTAACTTTACCACTATCAATATCTTCTAAAATTTCTTTACCTTCTATCTTAAACCCAAAAAAGAATTTATTAATAAATATTAAAAGTGGGTAAGCGACAAGATAAAGCAAATTAGAAAAAGTATTAAATATGACATTATCATTTACAAAATCAAAATCCTCATCAATTTCGAATTTACAAGGCTGCCAAAAATGCAATACATGTGAGTCTTCAGGAATATTTTCTTCTTCCTGTTTATTTAGATTCTCTAATTGCATCTAAAAACATCTCCTCCATTTTCTTAATACTATCTTTTAATCTATATTTTTCAGCACTTTCAGAATATTTTATTTCCATTTCCTTTCTATAAGGTTCATTTTCAATCCAAAAATCTATTTTGTTTGCTAAATCAGTACTATCTCCGGCATTAAATAAGCTTTCTGGTACTAGTGCAAATTGTTTTGTAGCAGAGTTTTTGCTATTTGCAATTATTGGAACATTACCACAAGCGAAAGCCTCAATACAAGAAATTGCTTCAATCTCAGCATCTGCACTATGTACATATAGGTCTGTGGAAGCAAGTAGTTTAATTAAATTTTCTTTATCATAAAATTGCATTACAGGTGTGCTAGGAAGTTTTTCTCCTAATTTTCTATATTTCTTTTCCTCTGGACCTTTACCAGCCAAAACAAGTTGTATTTTATCAGCATATTTTGATTTTGAAATAGCGTCAATTAAAACATCTTGTCTTTTTTCATTAGAATATCTTCCTATCATTGTAATTACAAATTTATCCTTAAATTCTGGCAATTTCTTCTTTTCATAATATTTAAATTCTTCATCTACACCATTAGATATAACATGTAGCTTAGCTGTATATCCATGAGCTTTTAATTCATTTGCAATAAACTCACTTGGACAATGTATATGCGTAAATTTATTAAAAAATGAATCCCTATAATGTGAGTAAATCATATCATTAACTTTTGTTTTTGTTCCAAGCCCTATTGTATAAGTTATGTTTTCTGGCTGAACATGAAAAGCTGCAGTATGTGGTACATGTAATCTTTCACAAATCTTAACCCCAACTTTAGAAAGCCAAAAAGGCATATAAAAGTGAACAACGTCAACACTCGATATTGCTTTTTCTAAAAGCTCTGTATTTGGAATTGCAAAACTCATACCTTGTGATTTTATAATATGTGATATTCCAGGAGGTAAAGGAAGTTCTTTTAAATTAAATTTATATTCATCCTTTTTATCTCCTGTACTTATAACATAAACTTCATTACCTGCATCTTTTAAGCCTTTCACAAATCGCCTCGCAGAAATTGTAGTTCCATTATTGGAATTATCAAATTGATCTATAACTATTAATATTTTCATAAATATTACATAATACTCCTTATAAAAAATAACCAACATTATTATACAATAATCAGCAAAAAAACACAAGTTTTAATGTATAAGATATATATTTTTGGTTAGTATTGATTAAAATATAGAAATATGATATAGTTTGTATGAATTTCGAGTTTTTTGCACATTATATATTATGTTATTACATAAAATTATTATCCAATTATATTATGATATATAATTAAAACAAAACTAATGAAATTTTATTAAAAATTGTTAATGCAATGAATAAAGAGGTTAAAATATGTGGGCTTTAGTAACAGGTAGCTCTTCTGGAATTGGAAGAGATGCCGCAAGGTATTTATATAGTCTTGGATATAGCTTAATAATAGTTGCAAGAGATGAAAATAAATTAAAAGAATTAAAAATAAATCTAGAAAAAGAGAGTAGACATAAAAATGAAAGCACTGGAGAAGATAATAAAACAAAACAAGAAATACTTGTTATTGCAAAGGATTTAAGTAGCAAAGAAAATTGTTTAGAAATTTATGAAAAGACAAAAAATATAGAATTAGATTTATTAGTAAATAATGCTGGATTTGGGGTATTTGGAGAATTCAGTAAAACAGATTTAGAAAAAGAAATAAATTTAATAAATACAAACATAACAGCAGTTCATATATTAACTAAACTATATTTAAAAGATATGCTAAAAAGAAATAGAGGGTATATATTAAATGTTGCATCAATAGCAGGAATGGAACCAGGACCACTTATGGCAACATATTATGCATCAAAAGCTTATGTAATAAGACTATCTAGGGCAATAAACAAAGAGTTAAAAAAGGAAAAATCTAAAGTAAAAATAAGTATATTATGTCCAGGACCAGTAGATACAAACTTCAACAACGTAGCTAATGTAGTATTTAAAGCACCAAGCATGGCAAGTGAAAAAGTAGCAAAATATGGAATAGACAAAGCGTTAAAGGGAAAGCTAATAATTATACCAGGATTTTTAAATAAATGTGTTAGATTTTTTTCTAAAGTTGTGCCAGATTGTATATTAGAAGAAGTAGCATACCATATTCAAAGAAGAAAAAGG
>CALXVB010000027.1 GCA_944391855.1 uncultured Clostridia bacterium
AGAATTTCCACCTAAACCTTGATTATATTTACTTAATGCAGATTTAGCTATGCTGTTACTATCTTGTGAATTTAAATTAGATTTGGCAAATTCTGCATTTGGAAAATTTGTTTTTAGTTTTTCAATATAAACCTCTGAACCGTCTCCAATAAATATTATATTGTTACTACCTAAAAATTCTTTTATTCTTGAAATTGTTATATCTATATTTTCAGCTAGCATATCTATTTGATTACATATTACACTATTACTGTTATTGCTTTGTTTAAAGCTATATATTCCGCAATATACATTGTTATTTTTAGCATCTATTAGTGAGCAAACTAATGTATTTTCAATATTTATACAATCTAAAACATTATATGCTAAACTTTCTAAAGAACTCACTCCAACTACAGGAATATTTTTTACATCTGCAAATGCTTTAACTGTAGCAATACCAATTCTAACTCCTGTAAATGAGCCAGGTCCAATACAAACTGCCAAAACTGAAATATCATCTAGTGTAAGATTTGTATCTTTTAGAGCTTTATCAATCATTGGCATAAGTTTTACTGAATGAGTTCTTTCATCATCATTATGCAAATGAATTAAAATTTTTTCATTATCTGAAATTGTAACACCACATATTTTAGAAGAAGTGTCTATACTTAAAATTTTCATTTTTTGTCCTTTCTTAATATTCATGCATCTATTTTTTCAATACATAATTCTCTATAATCTACGTTATCATCACTTTTCTTAAAAATGATTTTCGTATATGGCTTTGGAAGTATATCCTCAATAAGTTCGCCCCATTCAATTAAACAAATTCCTTTAGAAAAATATTCTTCTCCTCCTATGGCAAAGAATTCATCAGAATCTTCTAATCTATATACGTCAAAGTGATAGATATTTACTTTATCGGAAATATATTCGTTTACAATTGTAAATGTAGGGCTAGATATTTCGTTTGCTAAATTAAAATATTCTAAAACTCCTTGAACGAATTTAGTTTTACCAGATCCAAGCTCTCCAGAAAGAATTATAATGTCTCCAGTATTTAAATCTTTAGCAAAATTCCTAGCAAAATTTATTGTGTCTTGTTCATTTTTTGAAATATATGTTTTCATATTTTAACCTTTCTATTAATATCTACATTATTGTATATTAAAGTACATTTTTTGTAAAGAAAATATACAAAAAAATACTAAAAAATTAGGTTGACTCGAAAAAATATTAATGATATACTTTATGCGAGAAAATTGTCGACGAAACTAATGAGGAGGAAGCAAAAAACATGAATTACAGGTTAATAAAGTGTGTTAGCATATTATTAATTTTAATACTAATAATGGGGATTTTTGCTATATTTCCAACAAATAAAGTAGAAGCAAAATCACAGAAAAGGACATATACAAAAGGAAGTAGTATATTAGATGATTATCCAGGGTATTCAAACTTACTAGATAACTTATTAGAAGAGCATCCTAACTGGACATTTACTATACTTTACACAGGGCTTGACTGGGATGATGTTATAAAAAATGAAACAACAGTATCACATGGTAGAAGTATGATACAAGGAAGAGATGGTGCTTGGTTATGTTCTACTTGTGAAAGTCAAGGAAAAACATATTATGATGGTTCATGGAAATGTGCTTCTGCAGCAGCAGTATCATATTACATGGATCCAAGAAATTTTCTATATGATGAATCACGTATATTCCAATTTGAAAATCTAGGATGGTCAGATAATGTATTTACTATAGATGGAATAGAAGCAATATTAGACGGTTGCGATTATATGTTACAAGATAAAATAACATATACAACTACAGCGGGTAAGAAAGCGACTATAAATAAAACATATGCAGAAGTTATAATGGAAGCAGCAGAAAAAACAGGAGTTAGCCCATACCATATAGCTTCGAGAATAAGACAAGAACAAGGAACAGGAAGCAGTGCTTCTCCTACAGCGACAGGTACAGTATCAGGATATAAAGGATATTATAACTTTTTTAATATAAATGCAAATGGTGATGACGAAATAACAAGAGCACTAGAATATGCAAAAAGTAAAGGATGGACTGATCCTGAAAAAGCTATAGTGGGTGGTGCAGAATTTCTAGCAGGAGAATATCTTGATTTTGGACAAAACACACTATATTTACAAAAGTTTGACGTAGATGACAGTGACGGAGATTTATATAGTCATCAATATATGGAAAATATAGAAGCACCTAGTTCAGAATGTTCAACTACATTTGAAGCGTATAAAGAGGTTGATGAAGATTTAGATATACCTTTCAATTTCATAATTCCTGTATATGAGGATATGCCAGTAACAAAGAGCCCTATGCCAGGAACTGAATCAATAGTTACTCAAAATATACAAGTAACAGATGCATCAATTTATGTGTATAAAGAGAAAAATACTTCTTCTACTAAACTTGCAACATTAAAGAAAGGCGATAAAGTATTAAGAATAGAAATAGACTCAAAGAAAACAAATGGAAAAGTATGGAGTAAAGTTGTATTAGATAATGGAACAAAAGGTTATGTGGTAAATACTGGGTTTAAACAAATAGCAGATGTAACAAATTGCAATATTGAGGCAATAGCAGTAGAGCCAGGACGTTTAAGAAATGGTCCAGGAACTTCTGGAACAGAGTCGCTTTTAGTTCTAACTGTTGGACAAAAAGTAACTATAATAGAAAAAGGTAAATATAATAATATTAGTGGAGAAAACTGGACAAGAATTGTTCTAGCAGATGGAACACAAGGATATATTGTATCTAGGTATTTAGAAGAAGTTGATAATTCTGGATCAACACCATCTGGCGCAGATATTGTAAAAGTAGTTTGCCCAGAAGGATTGACAATAAGGAAATCACCAGGCACAAGTTCAGATATTTTAGGCTATGCAGACGAAGGAGATTATTTAACAAGATTAGAAAAGAATGTGTCTACTAAAAATGGATATACTTGGGATAAAGTTGTAACAGAATCTGGTATTACAGGATATGTTGCAAGAGGAGATGACGATGAAGATTATATCCAATCAGTAAATGGACCAGATATAAAAGAAGATGGATTTGAAAGTTCAGGTGCTTTACTATTATGTGAGCCTGATATAACTGTTAGTAACCTAACTAGTAAGCTATCTGGTGCAACTGTTAAAAAATCTAATGGAGATAAAGTAACGAGTGGAAATGCAGCTACAGGTTATACAGTTACATATAATGGAATAACATATATAGTAACAAAATTAGGAGACGTAAATGGAGATGGTCTAGTAAATTCCGGGGATACATTAATTATAAAGCAACATGTAGGAGAAGTTAAAGATATAACTAATTCTAATTACAAGCAGGCAGCAGACATTAATAGAGACGGAAAAATAAATTCTGGAGACTCACTAATTGCAAAACAACATGTGGGCGAGGTAAGAAATATTAGTTTATAAAATAGAAATGAGAGGAACATATATGAAAAAAGTAATAAAAATATTAGCATCTATTATTATATTAGCAGCTGGATTACTATTAATGAGTAGCAATTCAGAGGCGGCGAGTGCGAGGATGTCGGCAAATAAAACTAAAGTCGAAGTAGGAGACACAATAAGAGTTACAGTAAATATAAATGCAGCACAATGGAATTTAAAACTATATGCAAACGGCTCACAAATTGCATCTTCGAAAGAACTAGATAATTATGAAAGCAATATTTCAGAATCTTTTAGTGGAACATATAAAGCAACTAAATCAGGGACAGTAACATTTACACTAGAAGGAGATATAACTGATTTCGATTGGACAAATACAATAGTAGATGAATCATTGAATGTAACTGTATCTTCAGGCAGTAGTTCTTCAGGTGGAGGAAACTCTGAAGGAGGCAATACTTCAGGAGGAGGTTCAAGCAATACTGGAGACGATGATGAAGAAGAAACACCAAGTATGAGTTTTACTTCTGTAAACCAAACTGTTTATGCTACAGACAGCGTAAATGTAAGATCTAATCCTAGTACAAGTGGTAGTATAATAGGTTCTTTAAGTGAAGGAGATAGTGTAACAAGAACTGGTATAGGAGACGGATGGAGTAGAATTAGCTACGGTGGACAAACAGCATATGTAAGCAGTAGCTATATAACAACTACAAAACCTACAAGTACAGAAGACGAGAAAAAGACAGAAGAAGATGACAAGAAAAATGAAGATGATAATGAAAATAAATCAAATGCTAAAGAATTAAGTTCTTTAACAGTAGAGCAATACAAATTAGAACCAGATTTTAGTCCAGATATTACAGAATATAGTTTAACTGTTGGAAGAGACGTAGAAAATTTAGTTATAGAAGCTGTTGCAACTGATGAAAATGCAACTGTGGAAATTACAGGAAACAATGGACTTTTACTTGGAGAAAATACAGTAAATATTAAAGTTACAGCAGAAGATGGAACTGTAAGAACATATAAAATAAATGTAACAAAAGTAGAACAGGTGGGACTTAAACTATCAGAACTAACTATAGAAAACTATGTATTAACTCCAGAATTTAGTAGTGACATATATGAATATACATTAAATATTGGAGATATAAGTGTAACTAGTCTTAATATAGTAGCAAATGCAGTAGATGAAAATGTAAATATAGAGATTGTTGGTAATAATGACCTAAAACCCGGAGAAAACATTATAACAATACTTGTAAGTTCAGATGAGGAAGATATAACAACAGTATATCAAATAGTTGTTAATATAGATGAATCTTTTACAGACCAAGTAGTTATTGACAATAGCAATATGTACATATATATAGGAATAGGAATTGCTGTACTAATTCTACTTATAATTATAATAGTAGTTGTAAGAAAACGTAGGAAAGCAGCAGAAGAAGAATTTGCACCATTAAATACATATGATTTAAACTTTTCTTCAAATAAAGATGATAAAGATAGCACTGGTTCAGATGATATAAATTCAGAGGAAAATACTAAAAAAGCAGAAAAGGCAAGAAGAAAAAAAGAAAAATCAGAAGAAAATGATTATTCTTTAAATTCAAATAATTATGAATCAGATGAAACACCAAGAAGAGGAAGAGGCAAACATTTTTAATAAAACATAAGAATAAATATATAAAATTGTAAATCAAAGACAAAAAGTAGAGTATATAAATAACATGCTTTTTGTCTTTGAAATTGAATAATAATGCCAACATAGCTCAGTTGGTAGAGCAACAGATTCGTAACCTGTAGGTCGGGAGTTCGATTCTCCCTGTTGGCCCCAGATACCAGAAATAAGTAAGTTCTGAGAACTTGCTTATTTCATCATTTCCCCAATTTTTCCCATATTAGTTTTGGTTTTCAATTAACAGAAGAGGAGTTTTTGAATTTAAGGTCACAGATTGTGACCTTATCAAAATCAGCAGATAATAAATATAGATAATTGCATAAAGCCTTAACAAACATTGACATAAGTCTATAAAAATAATATAATATTAAATGTAAAAATCTAACAAATTTGGGAGGAAACAATGGGCTTTTTTGATAAATTAAAGCAAGGTTTAAGTAAAACTAAAAATTCATTTGAAGAAAAAATGAATAATGTTTTTAGTAATTTTAGAAAAGTAGATGAAGACTTATTAGAAGAATTAGAAGAAATATTAATTATGTCTGACGTAGGAGTAGAAACTTCAACTAAAATAATTGGAAATTTAAGAAATAGAATAAAAAGAGAGAAAATAGAAGATTCAGAAGCTGTAAAACAAGCTTTAAGAGAGGAAATAAAGCAAATATTTGATGAGCTAGACAATAGTTTACATTTAGAAACAACACCATCAGTAATTTTGGTAGTTGGCGTAAATGGAGTTGGAAAAACTACTTCAATAGGAAAAATAGCAAATAGACTAAAAAAAGATGGAAAGAAAGTAGTTATTGCAGCAGCAGATACTTTTAGAGCAGCAGCGGTAGAACAGTTAGAAATTTGGGCAAATAGAGCTGGAAGTGACATAGTAAAAAGAGAAGAGGGGGTTGACCCAGCTTCTGTAGTATTTGATGCAATAAAAGTTGCAAAAGAAAAGAATGCAGACGTACTTATTTGTGATACAGCAGGAAGATTACATAATAAAAAATATTTAATGGACGAGCTTATTAAAATAAAGAAAGTAATAGATAAAGAGCTTCCAAACGCTTCAAAAGAGATTTTAATGGTACTAGATGCAACAACAGGACAAAATGCTATAAGTCAAGTAAAAGCATTTAAAGAAACTGTTGATATAACAGGATTAGTACTAACAAAACTAGATGGAACTGCAAAAGGTGGAGTAGTAATAGGAATAGCAAATGAGAATAAAATGCCAGTTAAATTTATTGGCATTGGAGAGCAAATAGATGATATGGAAATATTTAATAGTGATGACTTCGTAAAGGCGCTAATATAAAGAAAGGAGAAAAAATATGGAAGATAAAAAGGCAAGAAGCACTGTGGAGACATCTAATGAAAAAAATATTCAGAATGATATTAAAGCAAGTCAATTAAATAATCCTAAAAAAAGCAAAGCAAGAATGTATATAGTTTTATTATTCATTTTACTTGTAGCTATTGTAGGATATATTATTTATAGAGGAGAATACTTAGAAGTACTAGAAATTGGAGAACAATATTTAAGTATATTTTGGCAAAATGTTAATTATACAGCAATAGCATTTATTATCAACTTTATTCTACTTTTTTGTATCATATACATTAATAACAATAGAATAAAGAAAGCATTGAAGCCATTTTTCGAAGCAGAAAAGAAGCAAATGCCAAAACTTCCTAATAAATCAATATCACTTATTTTATCTGTAATAGTAAGTGCAATTACAACAGAAGTAATATTAAACCAATACATGTTATTTTCAAATAGCACATGGTTTGGAAGGACAGACCCGGTTTTTGGATTAGATATAGGATTTTTCATGTTCCAAAAACCATTTATAGAAACATTATTCATATATGCAATACTACTTGTTATAGGACTTACTATTTACACAATTATATATTATATAGTGGTATTTAATATTTGCTTTGACGGAATAGACAGAGAAACATTAAAAAAGAGTAAATTATTAAAACAATTACTGGGCAATATAAAAATACTTTCAATACTACTTGCAGGATTCGTATTACTAAGTACATTAAATATAGGATTTGATAAATTCTTAAATCTACAAGAGGACACAACATATTCGATATATGGTGCAGGAATTACAGACACAACTATAAAACTATGGGGATATAGAATATTACCAATCCTTATAATAATTTCAGTATTTATGGCAATAAAAGCGTTTAACAATGGAAAAACAAAAAAGGTTATAATGTGGATATTGGTTGTGCCAATATATTTAATTATATTATTAATAGTAATGGCATCATTCCAACTTATATTTGTTAATCCAAATGAACTTGATAGAGAAGAACAAAACATACGATATAACATTGAATATACTAAAGAAGCTTATGGCATAAATTCAGAAGTATATACAATAGAAAATGGTGGAGAAACAATTACAGAAGAAAATCTATCAGAATTATCTAACACAGTAAATAACATAGTAATTGTAGACAAAGAAAATCTACTAAAGGATTTGAATACTGTTCAAACTGAAAAAGGATATTATACTTATGACACAGCTGCAATAGCAAGCTATAGAGTAAATGGAAAACAAACTCTAGTATATATATCTCCAAGAGAAATATCAAATGCAAATGGAACATATAACAATCAAACATATGAATATACACATGGATACGGAGTAGTTATAACAGATGCAACAAAAACAGATTCAAATGGCAACTTTGTAAAATTACAAAAGAATTATGAATCTTCTGATAGTGATATTGTAACTATTTCTGAACCAAGAATTTACTTTGGGTTACAAACTAACAATAATATTGTAACAAACAGTAAAAATAGAAATGAGTTTGATTACCCAGTTTCAAGTACAGAAAATGCAGAAAATGTATATGATGGAGATGCCGGATTAAGCTTGAACTTTATTGATAGATTTATACTTGGCATAAAAGAAGGAGACTTAAATTTAGCATTGTCAGCAAATGTAAACAGTGATAGTAAAATACTAACAAATAGGAATATAATAGAAAGAGCAAAAACATTAATGCCATATCTGTTATATGATGAAGAACCATATATGGTGGTAAATGACTCTGGAGAACTTATATGGGTACTTGACGCATATACAACGTCAAATAATTATCCATATTCGCAAAAAACTACTTTACAATTAGATACTTTAAGTAAAATGGAATTAAATTATATAAGAAATTCTGTAAAAGTGCTAATAAATGCATATAATGGAGATATAAGTTTCTATATAACCGATGAAACAGATCCAATTGCAATGGCATATAAAAAGATTTATCCAGACTTATTTACAGAAGAAAATATACCAAGTGATATAAGCAGTCAGTTTGTATATCCAGAATTCTTATACAGTATACAAGCAGATATAATACAAAGATACCACGACATTCAACCAGACGTACTATATAGAGGAGATGACGTATGGGATATAGCAACACATAACACAGGAAGAGTTTCTACAAAAACAGGTACTGATATAGAGCCATATTATACAATGGTAGATACTATGGAATCGGATGAAAGCAAGCTTGGACTAGTGTTACCATTTACACCAAATGAAAAACAAAATATAATTTCATATACTGTTGGAACTTATGAAAATGGACAGCCTAGACTTGTAATATATAAGTTTGAAGCAGATAGCAATATATTAGGACCTATGCAGCTTGATACTCAAATAGAACAAGATGAAGAGATATCAGGAGAACTAGAAGCGTTAAATGTAACTGGTACAAGAATTACTAAAAATATGATAATAGTACCATTAAATAACACATTATTATATGTAGAACCAGTATATCAAGAATATATAAATGAAGACGATTCTGTGCCAACACTTAAAAAAGTAATTGTAGCTTCTGGAAACAAACTAGCAATAGGAAATGATTTAACAGAAGCATTAAGAAATCTTGTATCACAATATGCAGTAGATATTGAAGTCGAAAATCCAGACAATGTAGACGATTTGGTAAATGCAATAATTAAAGCAAACGGAAACTTAAAAGAGTCAACTTCTAACTCGGATTTCGAAATGATGGGAAAAGATATACAAAGACTACAAGATTTGATAGATAGATTAGAAAATCTAATAGAAGAAGAAAATAATGAAGCAAATAATACAATATCAAATGAAATAGTAAATGATACTAATGTTATAGCAAATGAAGTTATAGACTAATATTTCGATATTAAAAAGGAAGTGGATTTATGAAAATTACAAATGTAGAAGCCTTAAAGAAGATTGCAATAGAGGTAAGAAAAGAAATAATTGAAGCAGTGTATAGTGCAAAATCTGGGCACCCAGGTGGTGCGCTATCCTGTGCAGATATTTTAACAGTGTTATATTTTAACCAGATGAATATTGATGAAAAAAAGCCAAATGACCCTAATAGAGACAGACTAATTTTATCAAAAGGACATGCGGCAGTAGCTCTATATAGCGTACTTGCAGAAAAAGGATACTTCCCTAAAGAAGAACTAAAAAATTTTAGAAAATTAGGGAGTAAATTACAAGGGCATCCAGATATGAAAAAATTGCCAGGAATAGATATGACAACAGGATCATTAGGACAAGGACTATCAGCAGGTGTGGGAATGGCTATTGCATCAAAAATGGATAAAGCTGGTTGTAAAATTTATTGCATATTAGGAGATGGAGAAATAGAAGAAGGACAAGTATGGGAAGCACTAACTACAGCAAGTAAGAATAACTTAGATAATCTTTGTGTGATACTAGATAACAACAACCTACAAATAGATGGAGAGATTGATAAAGTAGGAGGAATGAATAATATAACTGAAAAATTCCTAAGTTTTGGATTTAATGTAGTTAATATAAATGGACATAACATAGATGAAATAATAGATGGAATTACTACAGCGAAACAAACAAAAGGAAAACCTACAATAATTATAGCAAAAACCGTAAAAGGAAAGGGCGTATCTTTTATGGAAAATAAAGCTTTATGGCACGGAAAAGCACCAAGTAAGGAAGAATATGAATTAGCCATTGGAGAATTAAATAAAGCTATGTTAGAAAATTAAAATATTGTAGGAGGTAAAAAAGAAAGATGAACGAAGATATAAAAATAGCTACAAGACAAAGCTATGGAGAAGAATTAGCAAAGCTTGGAGAAGAGAATAAAAATATAGTGGTGCTTGATGCAGATTTATCAACAGCAACGAAAACAGAAATATTTGCTAAAAAATTTCCAGACAGATTTATAAATGTTGGAATCGCAGAGCAAAATCTTATGGGAGTTGCAGCAGGACTTTCTACTTTTGGAAAAATACCTTATGCAAGCACATTTGCAGTATTTGCAGCAGGAAGAGCATATGAACAAATAAGAAACAGTATTGCATATCCAAAATTAAATGTAAAAATATGTGCTACACATGCAGGAATAACTGTTGGAGAAGATGGTGCAACACACCAAATGTTAGAAGATTTGGGGTTAATGAGAAGTTTGCCAAATATGACTGTAATATGCACTTCAGATGATATTCAAACAAAGTGGGCAGTAAGAGAAATATCAAAAATAAATGGACCTGTCTATTTAAGATTATGTAGACTAGCGACACCAGTTATATATGATGCAAGTAATAAATTTGAAATAGGAAAAGCAGTGCAAATAGGAGAAGGAACAGATGCCACTATTTTTGCAACAGGCGTAACAGTATCAGAAGCAATTAAAGCAAAAGAAATATTAAAAGAAAAAGGAATAGACGTAAGAGTAATAGATGTCCATACAATTAAACCAATAGACAGAGAAATGGTAGTAAAATGTGCAAAAGAAACAAAAAGAATTATTACAGTCGAAGACCATAATATAATTGGCGGATTGGGAAGCAGTGTGTGTGAAGTACTATCAGAAGAATATCCAGTAAGAGTCGAAAGAATGGGAATTGTAGATACATTTGGAGAAAGTGGAAAAGCAGAAGAGTTAATGAAGAAATACAAAATAGATAGTACAGCAATAGTAGAAAAAGTTGTCACTTAGGTGCCTGTCACCCAAATGCCACCTTTGTCACTTTTGGGGACAGATATGGTAAAGAAAAATAGTGACAAAATTTGACAATGACATGAAAATAAAACAAAAAACAAGTAAAAGAAAGATAATTAGAATAAAAACAACATAAATTATTTTTAAAAGAAAAATTTATGTTGTTTTTTGTATGAAAAAGTATTGCAAATATTTATTTTTATTGTTATGATATAGGAGTAAATTAGTAAAAAAATAAAAAAACATAAAATAAAAGTGGGAAAAAGTAAAAGCAAAAAATAAAATAGAGAAAACAAAATTTAACCTGTCCCAAAAGGTGACAAGAATGTCACTCTGGTGACAGGCACCAAAGTGACAAGGAGATAATTATGATTGAGTTTAGAAATGTAAACAAGAAATATGATACTGGTACAGAAGCTGTTCATAATGCAAATTTCAAGATAGATAAAGGTGAATTTGCGTTTTTAGTAGGAAGTTCTGGTTCTGGTAAATCTACATTAATTAAGCTTATTTTAAAAGAGGAAGAACCAACTTCAGGTCATATTATAATAAATGGCAAGGATACGACATTCTTAAAACCTAAAAGAGTACCTTTTTTAAGAAGAAGTATGGGGGTTGTTTTCCAGGATTTCAGACTATTGCCAGATAGAACAGTTTATGATAATGTTGCTTACGCAATGTATATAGTAAGAGCTACACCAAAACATATTAGAAGACAGGTTCCTATGGTATTATCTTTAGTTGGCTTAAGTGATAAAGCAAAAGTTTATCCTAATGAATTATCTGGTGGAGAGCAACAAAGGGTAGCTTTAGCTAGAGCTTTAGTTAATAATCCATCTATGATAATTGCTGATGAGCCAACAGGTAATCTAGACCCAGATACAGCATGGGAGATTATGAGCTTACTTAATGATATAAATGGAAGAGGAACAACAGTAGTTGTGGCAACACATGCTAAAGATATTGTAGATAAGATGAAGAAAAGAGTTATTCAAATTGAAAAAGGCAATATAATAAGAGATGATAAAAAAGGTGGGTATGATAGTGAAGTATAGTATTTTTGGTTATTTAATAGGGGAAGGTTTTAGAAACTTTTTTAAGAATAAAAAATCAACAGCAGCATCATTAATTATTATGTGTGCTACAATGTTTATATTTGGGATTTTCTTTTTGATAGGAGAAAATGTAAACTATATAATTGAACAAGTACAGTCAGATCAAGCAATGCAAATATTTATAAATCCAGATGCTACAGATGAGCAAGAAAGAGAGTTAGAGGCAAAAATTCGAGAAATACAATATGTAAACACAGTAGATTATGTATCACAAGAACAAGCTTTAAATGATATGAAATCTTGGCTTGGAGATGATTCTTCTCTACTAGACCCATATTCTGGAGAGGAAAATCCTTTTAAAGCTTCATACGTAATAACTTTGACAGATCTAACTAGAAGTGATGAGGTAGAAGAACAAATTAGCTCATTTGAAAATGTAGCTAGTATCACAGTAGGAAATGATACAATAAACAAACTTGTGGATATAGCAAATGGAATAAGAACAGCAACTGGTGTTATTTTAGTATTATTGATACTTATATCAATATTTATTATAGCAAATACAATAAAACTTACAGTACATGCAAGAAGAAAAGAAATATCTATTATGAAATATGTTGGTGCAACAAATGGATTTATAAGATGGCCATTTATGGTAGAAGGTATTTTAATAGGTATTATAGCAGCCCTTATAACAGTTGTTGTACTTGGATTTACATATAACTTTATTGCAGGAGGCATGACAAACGGAGGAACAATGGCTACATTAGATTTAAGCTTATTAACGTTCTCTGATATGCTTTCAACGTTACTTACAGTATACATTATAATGGGAATTGGTATAGGGGCTATCGGTAGTGCAATATCAATGAGAAAATACTTAGAGGTATAAGAAAGTAGCTATTAAATCAGATTATAATTTTATATTTATATATAAAAAATAAAATAAACAAACGATAAAGCAAGAAGCTAATAACAATAATAAATTTATAAGATAAATTAAAAGGAGAGAAAATCTTATGATGAAAAAAATTGTATCCATAATTTTAATTCTTTGCATATTAGGAATATGCTCAGTAAGTTCATTAGCAGCAAGTGTAAGCGAACTGCAAGATCAAAAAGATGATGCAGAAGCGCAGATGGATGAAGTTACCGCAGAAAAAAATTCTGTATTAGATGAAATTAGTGAATTAAACGTACAAATAAATAAGTATGAAGCAGAAATTGAAAAATTAAATAACAAAATAGAATCTTTAGAAAGTTCTATTGAAGAAAATGAAAAAGAAATAAAGAAATTAGAAAAAGAAATTGATGAAAAAGAAGCTTTACTAATAGAAAGATTAGTAGCTATATATGAAAGAGGGCAAACAACATATTTAGATGCACTTCTTGGTTCGGAAGATATTACTTCATTAATATCTAACTATTATAGAATAGAAGAAATCGCAGAAGCAGACCAATCTGTAATAGATTCTATAAAATCAAAACAAACAGAGACGGAAAACAAGAAGAAAGAGCTAGAAGAAGAAAAACAAGAAGTAGATGATTCTAAAAAAGAAGTTGAAGAAAAGAGTGCAAGTTTAGAGGTAGCAAAAGCAGAAAAAGAATCAAAAGTAGATGATTTATCTGCAGAGGAACAAGAACTACAAGCACAGATAGATGAATTTGAGGCACAAATAGAAGAAGCAAAAAGACAAAGTGCGCAAAACGATAATGGTTATCATTATGAGGGAAGCTTTGAAGGTGTATTAAGTTGGCCACTTTCATCAAGTTCATATGGATATAATATAATTACTTCATTCTTTGGACAACGTCCAGCACCATTACCAGGGGCATCTACAAACCATGGTGCTGTTGATATAGGTGTATCATATGAACCAGTTTATTCAGCAGCTGATGGAGTAATTGTTAGTGCAGGATGGATGAGTGGATATGGTAATTACATAGAGATAGATCATGGTAACGGATATTATACAGCATATGGTCACTTAGATTCATTTAATGTAAGTGCAGGAGATACTGTATCACGTGGTGAGCAAATAGCAATTTCAGGAGATACAGGAAATTCAACAGGACCACATTTACATTTTGAAGTATACATTGGAGGATTAAGTCTGGACTGTAGAGTAGACCCATTAGAATATACTTCACACCCACCATTATATTAATGTCGGATTTAGGGACAGGTCTTTTTCCGACAAGAGTGTCGCTTTTAGACCTGTCCCTAAAACGACAAATCTAATAGAAAGGATTGTTAGTAAATATGAAAAAGAAAATAGTTTCTCTAATATTAATAATTTTAATATTACAATATTTCTGCATTTTTGTATTTGCTAATGACTCTATAACAAATGAAATAACAAATAGTACGACAAATAGTATAGCAGATGAATTAGAAAAACAGAAAGAAGACGTAGAAAATAAGTTAGAAGAGGCAAATACAGAACTTGAATATGTTCAGGACGAGTTATCAGATACAATGCTAAAAGTACAGGAAACAGAAGATAAAATTTTAAAATATCAAAAAGAAGTAGATGAACTAGGCGAAAAGATGGAAACATTGCAAAAATCAATAGATGAATCTACTGCAAAACTAGAAATTGCTTCACAAAATTACGAAGAAAAGAGCGATTTGTTGGCCAAAAGATTAGTGGCAATGTATGAAGCAGGAGATACGCAATATTTAGATGTATTGTTAAAATCAAATAGTATAACAGAATTTATATCTAGATATTATATAATTCAAGAAGTAGCAGAGTATGATAGTATACTAATAAATGAAGTAGAACAAGAAAAAAATAATATAGAGACAACAAAACAAAAGCTTGAAAATGAACAAGCAGAAATAAAGATTATTAAAGCAAAAAATGAGCAAACAACAATAGTTTTGAGCAATATGCAAACATTGCAGAAAAGTTACATAAGTGAATTATCGGAAGATGAAAAGAAATTACAAGAACAAATTACAGAATATAAAAATGACCAAGCAGAAATAGAAAGACAAATACTACTAGCTACAAATGTAATTGACCCAGATATTCAATATACTGGTGGAGAAATGTTATGGCCAGTAGCTATAAGTGGAACGGTAATAACTTCAGATTATGGTGTAAGAGAGCATCCAATACAAGGTATTGTAAAAGAGCATACCGGAATAGACATAGGAAATACACCAACAGGTTCACCAGTAGTTGCAGCAGCAGATGGAGTAGTTACCTATGCAGGTTGGCTTGGAGGATATGGAAACTGTGTAATGATAAATCATGGTGATGGAGTGGTTACATTATACGGACATGGAAACAAGATACTAACTTCTGTAAATAAGGAAGTAAAACAAGGGGAAACAATAATGGAAGTAGGCTCAACAGGAAACTCAACAGGTCCCCACTTACATTTTGAGGTAAGAGTAAATGGAACATGTACAAGTCCATGGCAATTTGTAAAAGCACCAACTTCATAGAAAGATAAAATATGAAACTAATTCAAAATTAATAAATAATAAATTAAAACAAATAAAAGAGGGAAAAAATGAGATTGCTAGATTTTAGCAATCTCATATAACTAGTTATCTGTACATATATATTGAATATACAATTAAATATATATTATATATTTTAAAAGCTAAAAGAAAGGAATTGATTTATTAATGAATAGTGAAAAAAGCCAAAAAATTTATAGAGTAATAATGCTTATTGTAATTACTGCATTAGTATCCTCTTTATTAACAGCTGTTGTTGTTACAGAAAGGATAACTTCAAAGTCAAGCGTAGAAAAAATTGCAGAAGGAGATGGAACAACAGGAATAGAGACTACACTTGCATATATAAGAACATTGTTGCAAGATGAATATATAGGTGAACTAGACGACGAGCAAATGCTAGAAACAGCTATAAAAGGATATGTAGCAGGGGTAGGAGACGAATATACAGTATATTATACTAAAGACGAAATGGATGACCAATATGATGCAGCAATGGGAAATTATGTAGGTATTGGTATATATATGATAGTTGACTATTCAGAAGGAACAATAGAAGTAGTAAGTGTTATGGAAAATTCACCAGCTTTAGAAGTAGGAATGCAAGCTGGAGATATGATAACAAAAGTAAATGGAAAAGAATTAACACCGGACACTGTAGGAGAGCTTTCAAATGAAATAAAGGGAGAAGAAGGAACAACTGTAAACTTAGAAATTAAGCGTGGAGAAGAAACATTAGAATTAGAAGTTGAAAGAAGAAGAATAGAAGTAAGTCATATAGAGTCTGAAATGCTAGACAACAATATAGGATATATTCAAGTATTAGACTTTGATGGAGGAACAGCTGAAGAATTTAAAGAAAACTATGAATCATTAAAAGAACAAGGTGCAACTTCATTAATAATAGACATACGCGGAAATGGTGGAGGAGTAGTTGATGAAGCAATCGATATGCTAGAAATGATATGCGATAAAGACAGTACCCTATTAATCGAAACAGATAAAAACGGAAATGAAGAAATAATAAAAGCAGAAGAAAATCCAATAATAGACGTTCCAATTGTAGTGTTAGTAAACGAAACTTCAGCGAGTGCATCAGAAATATTTGCAGGTGCCTTAAAAGACCATAACAAAGCAACAATAATAGGAACAAAAACATATGGCAAGGGAGTTATACAAACATTAATAAGATTAGCAGATGGAAGTGGAATAAAAATAACTACAGAAGAATATTGTACTCCAAATAGAAATAAAATAAATAAAGTCGGAATAGAACCAGACATTACAGTAGAATTACCAGAAGACATAGAAGAAGTAACAAAAGAAAATGATACACAACTACAAAGAGCTATAGAAGAGTTAAGCAAATAAATAAATCGTGGACAAAAGGGACACACCTTTTTGTCCACGATTTTATAATAATGCTAGTATTAGTAAATGTACAGGATAAAATATATATAGCAAATACTTTATTTTAGGACCTTGTTTTCCATTATATAAATCAATGAATAATATAGGTAAAAATGTACATAATGCAAGTATAATATATATATAGTTATACCCACTTGCAATAAATTGTGGAATATATTTAATAGCACATAATGCAAAAAATGCAATAGTTGTTAATAATTTTTTACTATTAAATATATAAAATACAAAAACTACTAAAACACCCCAAAAACCATAATCGCTATTTATTATTTCAGCCACATAAGCAATTAATAACGCCATAATTATTCCTAATATTTTTCCAAAATATATGAATAAGTTATTTTTCTTTTCATTAACGCTTGTTATTTTGTCATTTGAAGTCATATTAATATTACTTTTAATCTTACTATTTTTTAAAATTTTAACTACATAATCATATAAATATATAGCTAAAAGCCCTAAAAATAAAGTAAAAAATACATTTAATCCAAATGGGTTACCATGATATTTTAGTGAAAACAAAGAAAAAGGAATTTGTGAAACTAAGGCAAATAGTCCAAGTCTTAAAAAATATTTATTTAAATTCTTTGTATGTTTATACCCTTCACTAATTTGAAAAGCAAATATTGGAAAAGCAATTCTACCTATATAATTAAAAAAGCTAAAATGTCCCATTATAGCATATCCAGAATGGTCTATAAACATGGTAATCAATGCGATTATTTTCAAAGCAAAACTTGTCATATATATTCTCCTAAAATTTTCTATAATAATTCTAAAAATTAAAAATAAATTCTATATATATTTTTAACATATATATGTATAGTTGTAAAGAAAATGATTGTAAAGAAAATGATAAAAAATATAATTAGTTAAATTAGTAAAAAATAAGAATGTCTTGAAATTTTATGTAAATTTAAAATTACTACTTGCACTTTATGTAAAAATGTGGTAATATATTTTTATTGAATTGGAAAATTAAATACAGTGATAAAGGACAAGGTAAATATATATACATTTTACAGAGAGCCAATAACGGTGAGAATTGGCAAATAAGGATATATTTATTATCACCTTTTAGTTTCTCGATTGAACAAAAAATTAAGTAAATTGAGACGTATTCTTGCGTTAAAAGTGTTTTAAGTGAGAAGAATAAGAATTAAAATTATATAAAAAGTATATATAATTTTGATTAAGTAATATATATTCTTTTAAAATAGGTGGTACCACGGAAATTATAGCTATTTCGTCCTAGTTACGAAATAGCTTTTTTGTATTTAATAGTCAATATATAAATTTAAATAATTAGGGGGAATTTAGAATGAGTGAAGAAAAAATGGATTATGGAAAAACTTTAAATCTACCAGAGACAAGCTTTCCAATGAGAGCAAGTCTGCCAGAAAAAGAACCACAAATACAAAAAGAAGTTTTTGAAAATGACTTGTATGAAAAAATATTAAAGAAAAATGAAGGACATGAAAACTTTGTATTACATGATGGACCTCCATATGCAAATGGAGAAATACATGCAGGACATGCTCTAAATAAAATATTAAAAGATACTATAGTAAGATATAAAGCATTAAGAGGATATTATGCACCATATATACCAGGATATGATACACATGGTATGCCAACAGAGAAAAAAGCTATAGAGAAGCTTGGACTAGATAGAAGCAAAATACCTGTAACTAAATTTAGAGATACTTGTAAGGAATTTACAAGCAACTATAAAGAGCTTCAAACAGAAGGCTTTAAAAGACTTGGTGTTTTAGGAGATTGGGAACACCCTTACGTAACATATGATCCAAAGATGGAAGCAAGACAAATTGGCGTATTTGGAGATATGTATAAAAAAGGATATATATATAAAGGATTAAAGCCTGTATA